>JBBSRE010000007.1:0-21068 GCA_038243365.1 Burkholderiales bacterium
CCCAGCCGCAGCCGATCTCCAGCAGCCGCTCGCCAGGCTGCACCCGGGTCTCGCGCAGCGCGCGCCGCACCTTGGCTTGCTGGGCGTCGCGCATGTTTTGTGCAGGCTCTCCCGGCGAAAACAAGGCCGACGAGTAGTTCATGGTCTCGTCCAGCCACAGCGTGTAGAACGCATTGCCCAGGTCGTAGTGGGCATGGATGTTCTTCTTGCTGCCGGCACGCGTGTTGCGGTTGAACAGGTGCTTGAAGCGGTAAGCCAGGCGCCCCAGCCAGCTGCCGTAGACCGCGCTCTCCACCGTGTGTCGGTTGGCGATCAAGAGCTTGAGCAGGTCGGTCAGGTGCGGGGTGGTCCAGTCGCCGGCAATGTAGCTCTCGGCAAAACCGATGTCGCCCGATCGCAGCGTGGCGCCGCACATCTTCCAGTTGCGCAGCACGATCGCCCCCACCAACGGGCCGCCGGGGCCGAAATGGCGCAGGCTGCCATCGGGCAACTGCACCGTCAAGCTGCCATGCTGCAGCCGGGTGAGCAAGCCCAGCACGGTTCGAGCGGCGGCAGGAACGCCGGGAGGCAGGGCAAGCGGTGTGGCGGCGGTGGTGTTCATGGCGGTCGGGTCGACTCCGGGGGAAGCTGGTGGCTGAAGATCGCGGCGGGCGGCGCGGGTTTGCTGCGAAAACCGATGCGCTTGACCCACAGTTGCAGGGCCTGCCAGTGAATCCGGGTGATGACCGCCAGCGTCATCAGCGGGTAGTGCCAGAGCGCGCGGCGCAGTGTGGCAACGGTGATGGTCTCGAGCTGGCCATTCACGCTGGTCTCAATCAGCGGACCCGCTGTGTCGTCATGGTCCACGCGAGCGATGGTGCGCAGCGCGCCGTCTTTGCGGGTGAACAGAAAACGAAACCGGTAGCGTCCTGAGACATCGCAGAACGGCGACACATGGAACACTTTGTCGGCCTGCAGTTCGGCGCCCCAGGCCGGCGTGTCCAGCAGGTAGCAGTGCCGCTCGCCAAAGGTGTTGTGCACTTCGACCACGATGGCGCGCAGGCTGCCGTCGGCGCGCTCGCAGTACCAGAAACTCACCGGTTTGAAGGTGTAGCCGAGCACGCGCGGATAGCAATGCAGCCAGATTTCGCCGTCGGCGTCGAGCACGCCGGCGCTGCGCAGGAGTTCGTCCAGCCAGCCCAGTGCGCCGCCAGCGGCGGGCGCGCGGCCGTCGCCATGGTCGACATCATGAAAGCTGATGGCTCCGCGCCGGTTGACTGCAAGCGGGCTTGGCGCTTCGCCACGCGCCAGCGCACGCAGCGGCAGCAGAAGAAAGAAGGTGGCGTAAGCAAAGCGGTGTACGCGCGGGCGCAATCTAGCGTGGCGCACGCTGCCGAAACCGATCAGCGGCGCTGCGGGCGCGGCCGGGCCTTGCGACCCGGCATAGCCGGGTGCGGCAAGGGTGCCGCCGCCT
This sequence comes from Burkholderiales bacterium, assembly GCA_038243365.1. Classification (GTDB taxonomy): domain Bacteria; phylum Pseudomonadota; class Gammaproteobacteria; order Burkholderiales; family Burkholderiaceae_C; genus Simplicispira. The sequence continues at coordinate 1,454 of JBBSRE010000007.1, forward strand.
GGCCTCATGCTGCCTTGGCCCAAGTGTGCGCGGGCGCTGCCAACACGCCTTGCGCGGCGGCCAACCCGGATTTCAAGCCGTCTTCATGAAAACCATAGCCCGCCCAGGCGCCGCAGAACCAGGTGTGCTGCTGGCCCTGCAGCTGGGCGACTTGGCGCTGGGCGCGAATGGCCGCCTGATCAAACACTGGGTGGGCATAGTCATATTCGCCCACCACATGCTCGGGCGCGATGGTCTGCAGCGGGTTGAGCGACACCACTACCGGCTGCGAGAACGGCAGCGGTTGCAGCCGGTTGATCAGGTAGTGCAGGCAGACGCGCGCCGCTTCGCGGCTTCCCTGCGGTGCACGCTCGTAGTTCCAGGCCGCCCAAGCGGCGCGGCGGCGCGGCAGCACCCGCGTGTCGGTGTGCAGCACTGCGTGGTTGTTTTGGTAGCGAATCGCGCCCAGCAACGCGCGCTCCTCGTTGCTGGGTGCGGCTAAAAGCGCCAGCGCCTGGTCGGTGTGTGTGGCCAGTACCACGCTGTCAAAACGCTCTGTGCCGGTGTCGGTAGTGACGCGCACGCCTGCGGCGTCCCGCTCGATGCGGCGCACAGGGCAATCGCGCCGCGCATCAGGCAGGCCCTTCACGATTTTCTGCACATAGTTGCGCGAGCCGCCGGTCACGGTGAACCACTGCGGCCGGTCGGCCACTTGCAGCAGGCCATGGTTGTGGCAAAAACGGATCATGGTGGCCACCGGGAACTGCAGCATCTGGTCGGTCGGGCAACTCCAGATGCAGCCCAGCATGGGAAGCAGATACCAATCGCGGAAAGCAGTTTTAAAACGGTGGGCATCCAGAAACGCGCCCAGCGGCTGGGCCAGCGTGCGCTCGTCACCCGTTTTTGCGATGGCCGTGCACAGCTTGTTGAAGCGCATCAGGTCGCGCAGCATGCCCAGAAAGCGGGGATTGGCAAGATTGCGTGGCTGCGCGAAAACGCTGGCCAGGTTGCTGCCGCTCCACTCCAGCGGCGAGCTGCCATAGACGCGCGGCACCTGCACTGAAAACGACATTTCTGACGCCGTGGTCACCACGCCGAGCTCGGCAAAGAGGGCGATCAGCTCGGGGTAGGTGCGCTCATTGAACACCAGGAAGCCCGTGTCCACGCCGTGGGTGACGGGGCCTGATGCGGTGGGCAAAGTGACGTCGACCGTGTGCGCATGGCCACCAAAATGGCTATCGGCCTCGAACAGCGTGGTGTCCACCTGCGCTGACAGTCGATGAGCGGCGGCCAGGCCAGCAATGCCTGAGCCGACGATGGCGACCTTCATACGGGGCTCCCTTGCTGCAAAGGACCGCTCGTCTGGAATAAAAAGGTTGCGAAGCGCCCCGACGCGAAGAAGAGAGGGAGGGAGGAGAAGCGCCTCGGGATTTCATTCAGGCCCACACGGGCCGAACGGCTTCGCAACTCAAAGAACGTGCTGCACAAGCGGTGCCAGCGTCTGCTTGTGAGCTTGACTGTTTTGTGGAAGTTCCCTTCAGATAATCCGAAATGGAAAGCAAACGTCGCGTGCGTCATAACGTGTTTTACCCAGCGGGCTGTGCCAGCGCACGCTGCACCGCCTGGACCAACCGGGCGTTGTCAGGAGCGGTGGTGCTACCGAAATGATCAACCTCCCGGCCGTCGCGCCCCACCAGGTACTTGTAGAAGTTCCAGCTCGGAGCTGCGCCCGCGGCACCGGCCAGCTTCCGGTAGAACGGCGAAGCGCCTGAACCGGACACCTGGCTCTTGGAAAACATCGGGAATTTCACCCCATAGGTGTTCTCACAAAAATCAGCGATCTGGCCGTTGTTGCCGCTCTCCTGGGCAAAGTCATTGGACGGAAAACCCAGCACGACCAGCCCCTTGTCCTTGAACTTGGCGTAGAGATCTTCCAGGCCGGCGTATTGGCCTGTGAAGCCGCAATAGCTGGCCGTGTTCACGACCAGCAGGACCTTGCCCGCGTACTGGCAGAGCGATTGCGGCTTTTCATCTTGCAGGCGATCGAAGCTGTGTTGCAACAGCGCAGGGCAATGGGCGGCGGCCGGCGCCGCGGACGCAGACGCAGAGGTCAAGGGACTGGCGGCATGGGCTGCTACCGACACGATGGCGCCGATCCACAGGGTCAAACAGGAGCCCAACGAGGGCAGAGTTTTCATTTTCGTTAAGTGTTTGTCTAAGACAGATATAGAATTTAAGCACACAATGAATCGCTGTGCAGGCGCTGGGAAATGAACGACATGGGGCTTATACGCAAGGGAACCGTTGCCGGATTCAGCCCATGCTGCAGCGTGAGAATCCCTTCGTGTCACGATTGATCCAAATGAACGCGCCGTTGTTGCAGCCTCTCTATGCGATCGCGGCAGTCGAACGCGAGACCGGGCTGTCCAAGGACACCCTGCGGATGTGGGAGCGGCGCTACGGCTTCCCGGTGCCCGAGCGCGACGCCAAAGGCGAACGCAGCTATACGGCGGAGCAGATCGTCCGGCTGCGGCATTTGCGCCGCTTGGTACAGACGGGGCATCGCCCGGGGCGCATAGTGCCCCTCGACGATCAGGCGCTGGCCCTGCTGCTGGGCGCGGCGGCGAACAGCGCTGCTGATATCAACGAGTCGGCGGCGCCAGTGGAGCCGAGCGGGGCCCTTCCGCGCAAACCGGTGGTCAGCCGCAACACTGGAGCTGGTACCAAGCGCAGGCCGGCTCCGCGCGGCGTCGCGGCGTCGCACCACCCTGAAGGCATGGCCGCGGCGGCCAGCGCGCATGTAGCAGCCTGCCTGCGCTGCATCTCAGAGCACGATCACGCGGGGCTACGTGAGGAGCTCACGAGCGCGGTCCAGGGCATGGGACTGGAGGCGTCTGTGTTGCATCTGGTGGCGCCGCTGACTCAGCAGGTGGGACAAGCATGGGCGGAAGGGCGTTTTGCCGTCTACGAGGAGCATCTCTACACCGAGTGCGTGACCGGTGTGCTGCGCGCCGCCATCGCCGGGCTGGATACGACAACCACGCAGGGGAAGCCCGACAGCGAAGTGCGTCCGCGTGTGCTGCTGACGACCGCGCCGCGTGAGCAGCACGGTCTCGGGCTGCTGATGCTGGAGGCGCTTCTGGCGCTGCGCGGCTGCGTGTGTCTGCCTTTGGGCACCGAGATGCCGATCGCCGATATTGCCCGCGCGGCGGAGGTGTTTGGCAGCGACATCGTGGCTCTCAGCTTCAGTGGCGTGCTGGCCGCCCACCATGTGCAGGCCGATCTAGCGGATCTGCGCAGGCAGCTGGCGCCGAATATCGAGATTTGGGCCGGTGGTCAGGGCGCACGACTGAGGCGCGGCACCACGGCTGGAGTCAGGGCGCTTCAGCGGTTGGAAGACGTCGGGAAGGAACTGGACCAACGCGGCAACCGCCAGCAACGACCTTGAGGGTGCGCCAGGACAAGTTGCGCGGGCATCTCAGTCAGGCGGTCACACCATGGCGGCGAGGCGTTCAATGGGCAACTGCATACGCAGCTCTTCCTGCGCCACCACGCCGGTGATGCGCCAGCCGGCCTGTGCTGTGTCGCGCGGAATCAACTCGCCCGTGGGCATGCCGGTGCGGCTGCGCACTACCGCGACCCGCGGCGTGGTGGCGGTGGCGCCGCGTCGCAGCACCACACCCACTTCCTCGCTGGCCAATTTGACCAGTGCGCCGGGGGGATAGATACCCAGCGTTTTGGCCAGCGCAGCACCGGCGTCGTCTACCTTGCGCTCTTCGTCAAGGTAGCAGGCCTTGATGGCCGACGTGACGGACATCGGCGTGCGGCCAGCGCGGGGCGCCAAGCGCGCCGCAAAAATATCGGTGCGCTGCACCAGCCGGGCTATCTGGCTGGCCTCGGTTCGGCCCGCGAAAGGGCCCATCGCACGGTCATGGTGTTGACGAACGGCGTCTAGCCAGACGGTATCTGCCACCCCCAGGCCCGCCAGCTGCGCCGAAGAGCGGTCCGCATGGTCCTGCACCAGGGTGATTTGCGCTGCACTCAATGGCGAACTCTGCTGGGCCAACCTGTCTTGCAGCTCCGTCATGGCAATGTTCATGCTGAGCGCTACACGGCCGGTGCGGTCCACCGTTTCGGTGTTCCAGCCCAGCGTATCGCGGGCCACCAGCATGCAGACGCTGGCCACCAGCATGGCGTGTGTGGCGCTGTAGACCCGGGTTTCGTCGCTCGAGCGCTGAATCAGCGTGAGCAGCGTGGCGTCCGGCGCCTGCAGACATCCACGCGCAACCTCAGCCTGCAAGGCGAGAAAGCGCGCGCCAAAATCCGCCGGATTGGGCGAGGTGAGCAACTGTGTGGCAGTCCACTGCAGATTGAGCCAATCTACGGGGCCGTCTCGTGTCTTGGCGACGCTGGTCTGGGCGCTGCCGTCCATCTGCATGCTGGCGATTTCGCCCAGCGGCTGGTCGGTGATCAGCATTTTTTGCAGCTGCGCTAAATAGGCGCGGTGGCCGTCGACCGATTCTTCGGTGTCGATGCACAGCTGAATGCCCCGCGCCATAAGGGCGTCAAGGTCTTCGCGCTTGCGAATCACAAAGCCTTTGCTGGCCAGTAGCAGGCCATCCGGCCCGCGCACTGCAAACGGCAGCGGCTGGCCCAGCACGAGCGATGCGGGATTGAGAGCGATGAGATTCATGGCGTGCGGTCAATTATGGCGTGCGGCCCAGCCGCCCAACCGCACATCAAGCGATCCCGCATGGTCCTATTCGATTGCTGGGCGTGTTGGCTTCCTGGCCGAATCGCCGCGGGCTGCCGAATCGCGATCGGCACGGGGATCGAAATGGGTATCGGCGCCTGAATCTGCATGCTTGCGGCCCGCGATACGGCGCAGCCAGAGGCCGACATCGTCAACGTAGGTGAACACGGCCGGCACCACCAGCAAGCTGAGAATGGTGGAGGTGATAAGCCCGCCAATCACTGCGACTGCCATCGGAGCGCGAAAACTCATGTCGGCATCACCGAGTGCCAGCGCAATGGGCATCATGCCGGCGCCCATGGCGAGCGTGGTCATGATGATGGGCCGGGCCCGCTTGTGGCAGGCGTCCAGCAGCGCGTCCAGCCGGCTCATGCCGCGGTCACGCCGGGCGACGATGGCGTATTCCACGAGCAAGATGGAGTTCTTGGTGGCAATCCCCATGAGCATGATCAAGCCGATCAAGGAGGGCATGGAAAAGCTCTTGCCGGCAATCAGCAGACCGACAAATGCACCGCCCAGTGCCAGTGGCAGCGCCATCAGAATGGTCACCGGCTGCAGCACGTTCTTGAAAAGCAGTACCAGCACGATGTAGATGCAGACCACGCCTGTGAGCATGGCCAGGCCAAAGCTGGCAAACAGCTCCTCCATCATTTCGGCATCACCCACATCGATCAGGCGCACACGGCTGGGCAAGTCGCGCACTGCAGGCAGTTTTTTCACCGCTTCTGTCACTTCGCCCAAACCCCTCGCGCCCAGTTCGATCTCGAAGTTGACGTTGCGCGAGCGGTCGTAGCGGCTGATCACCGCTGGGCCGCCTGCCACCGCCAGCGTGGCGACCTCAGCCAGGCGCACCGGGCCGTTGGCGGTGGGAATGGCCAACCGTTCGAGCACCGAGAGATCCTTGCGGGCCTCGTCGTTCAGGCGCACGACGATGGGAATTTGCCGCTGCGGCAGGTTGAGCTTGGGCAGGTACTGGTCGTAGTCGCCCACGGTGGCTACGCGCAGGGTTTCTGCAATGGCGCTGCTGGTGACGCCCAGATCAGCGGCGCGCGCAAAGTCGGGCCGCACGGTGATCTCGGGGCGCACCAGGCTGGCGTTGGAGCTCACGCCGCCAATGCCGGGGATGGTGCGAATGCCCTGCTCCACGGCGCGGGCGGCGCTGGCCAGCGCCTGTGGGTCTTCGCTGGCGAGGGCCAGCATGTACTTGTCGTTCGAGCCGCCCAAACCAATCTTCACGCGTACGCCGGGCAGGTCGGCCAGGGCGGCGCGCAGGCTTTGTTCAATGGCTTGCTTGAGGGGGCGCTCGCCGCGCGGCGCCAGCTGCAGCGTGAGCGTGGCCTTGCGCGGCTCGCTGGAAGCGCCGCCGGCAAACGGATCGGTACCCGCCGCGCCTCCACCGATGGTGGTGTAAATACTCTCCACGTGACCCACGCTGCGAATGCGGCTGGCGGCTTCAAGCACCGCGGCGCGTGTCTCTGCCAGCAGGGTGCCGGGGGGAAGCTCCAGGTTGACCTGGGTCTGGGCGTTGTCGTCGGCAGGGATGAAGCCCGAGGGCAGCAACGGAATCAGCGCAATGGAAGCCACGAAAAACACCAGCGCACCTGCCACCGTCAACACGCGGTGTTGGAGGCACCAGGCCGATGCGCGCATGTACGTATCCAGCCAGCCCGGCTCTTTTTCCTGCGCAGGCAGGGGCTTCATGATGTAGGCCGCCATCATGGGCGTCAGCAGGCGCGCCACCACCAGCGATGCAAAAACCGCGAGCGAAGCCGTCCAGCCGAATTGCTTGAAGAAGCGCCCGGCGACGCCGCTCATGAAAGCTGTGGGCAAAAAAACGGCAATCAGCGTGAACGTGGTGGCCACCACCGCCAAGCCAATCTCGTCAGCAGCTTCCATCGCCGCTTCATACGGGCTCTTGCCCATGCGCAGGTGGCGCACGATGTTTTCCACTTCAACAATCGCGTCGTCGACCAGGATGCCCACCACCAGCGAGAGCGCCAGCAGCGTGATGATGTTGATGGAGAACCCCAGCTGGTGCATGCCGATGAATGCCGGGATCACCGACAGCGGCAGCGCCACGGCAGAAACGAAGGTGGCGCGCCAATTGCGCAGAAACAGCCACACCACCACCACGGCGAGGATGGCGCCTTCGTACAGCAGGCGCATGGAGCTGTCGTACTCGTCGCTGGCGATCTGCACGAAGTCCACCGTACGCGTGAGCTGCAGGTCGGGCCGATCGGCGAGCAGTTGGTCCAGTGCGCGCTGCACGCCCGCGCCCACTTCGACTTCGCTGGCGCCCCGGCTGCGCGAGACTTCAAAGCCGATCACAGGTTTGCCATCGAGCAGCGCGGCCGTGCGCTGCTCGGCCACGGTGTCGCTCACGGTGGCCACCTGGTCGAGGCGGATGTGACGGCCGTCTCCCAGCGGAATGTCGAGGACGGCAATTTCGCCGGCCGTCTGCACCGTCGCCAGCGTGCGCACGGGCTGCTCGGCGCCGCCCAGGTCGGCGCGGCCGCCGGCGCTCTCGGTCTGCACCTGGCGCAGCTGGCGCGATACCTCGGCAGCGGTGGCGCCCAGCGCCTGCAACTTGGTCGGGTCAAGCGCTACACGCACTTCGCGTGTCACGCCGCCCACACGGTTCACCGCGCCAACGCCGGGCACGGCGAGCAGGCGCCGCGTGAGGGTGTCGTCCACGAACCAGGACAGCGCCTCGTCTTCCATGCGCTCGGAAGCGATGGCAAATGCCAGGATGGGCTGGTCCGAGAGTTCGAGCTTGGCGACGATAGGGTCACGCAGGTCAGCCGGAAGGTCGGCGCGCACGCGCGAGACGGCTGAGCGCACGTCATCTACTGCTTCTTGCACTGGTTTTTCGAGCACAAACTCCGCAGCAATGCTGGCCGCGCCATCGGTCAGCGTGGTGGTGATGTGCTTGAGCCCTTGCGTGGTGGCAATGGCGTTTTCAATCTTGCGAGCGACATCCGATTCGAGCTGCCCGGGCGATGCACCTGGCAGAGCGGCAGTGACCATGACGATGGGCACCTCGATATCGGGAAAGTTTTGCACCTTCATGGCGCGGAACGAGAGCAGACCCGCAAGGGTCAGCAACACGAACAGCATGATCGCTGGGATCGGGTTGCGAATGGACCAGGCAGAAAGGTTCATAAATGCTCCTTATTTGCTAGCTGCTTGCGCAGGCACATCAAGCGCTGGAGCCTCTTTTTGCTTAAAATCCTCTGTGATGTGGACCAGATCGCCATCGTTCAGGAACGCGCCGCCACGCACCACGATGCGTGCTTCAGGTGCGAGTCCAGAGCTGATCTCCACCCGGTCGCCCACGCGCTGACCGATCTGCACGCGTCGCAGCGCGACATGATCACCCGCGCCCATCTCGAACACATGCTGGAAGCCATCACGCAGCACCAGCGCCGATTGCGGCACGCTCAAAGCGTTGCGCTCGCCGAGCAGAAATTCGCCCTGCGCGAACATGCCGGCGCGCAGGTCCGCGTGCTTGGGGAGGTCTACATAGACCAGCGCGGTGCGCGTCTTCGGGTCCACCGTGGGCGCGAGAATGCGCACCGTGCCCGTGACCTGGGTTCCGCTCGCGGTGGTGACGCTGACCTGATCGCCCGCATGGATGCGCGGCAGCTCGGTAGCGCTGACTTCCGCGCGCCACTCCAGCTGGCCCTTGCGCACCATGCGGAACAATTCGGTGCCCGCGCTGAGCACCGCGCCCACGGTGGCGCTGCGCGCTGAAATCACGCCGCTGTCGGGCGCCAGCACCTTGGTGTGCTGCAGGCGCAGCTGCTGCACATTCAGCATGGCCTCGGCGGCTTCAACGCGCGCCTTCGCCGTCTGCGACGCGGTGCTGTACTGCTGAATCTGCTGCTGGCTCAGCGCCCCCGATGCGGTGAGCGTGCCGGCGCGATCGGCATTGGCTGCTGCGTCGGCGGCATTGGCTTTGGCTTCGAGCAGGCTGGCGCGCGCTTGCGCTACCTCGGCCTGCATGGAGTCGCCAGCAAACACCGCCAGCACCTGCCCGGCTTTGACCTGGTCGCCCACGTTCACGCGCACCTCGGTCAGGCGCAGGCCATTGCTCTCAGCTCCAATGCTCGCTTCTTGCCAAGCAGCCACATTGCCGTTGGCCGGCAAACGCAATCGGATGGACGTGCGGGTGGGCTGCGCAGTCGTCACGGCAAGGGCCGGGCGCGGCCCGCCGGTCTCGACTTTTTCGGCGTCGCCCTTCGCCTCCGAAGTGCGGGAAGTAAACAGTGCAAAGGCGGCAGCCAGCACGCACAGCGCGGCGACAGCAAGAATCAAAAAGCTTAGTTTTTTGCGCGGCATGAAGCGTCCATTGATGCGGTCATTAAAAAGGGCGGAGCGGCGTCAGCCGGGGGCGTGCTGATGGGCATCCCAGCCGCCACCGACCGCGCGGTACAGCGCAATCCAGGCATTCATGCGTTCCTGCTGCAGCGCCACGAGGCTGGTTTCGGCAACGAGCGCCGTGCGGCGCGCATCTTCGAGTTCAACCAGGCTGGCCAGCCCGGCGCGCCAGCGCGCTTGCGTGGCTTCAAACGAGCGGCGGTAACCGGCTGCGGCACGCTTGGCATCGGCGCTGCGCGTATCGGTACTGGCGAGCTGCACCAGCGCTTGCTCCACCTCACTCACCGCCTTGCGAACCTGGGCGCGGTAGCGCTGCACGGCCTCGTCGTAGCGGGCCTTGGCAACGTCCACCTGCGCGGCGCGGCGGCCGGCATCAAAAATCGGCAGGCTCAGAGCCACCGGGCCAATGGACCAGGTGTTGGTGCTCAGGCTGGCGCCGCCCGTGCGCACCCAGCCGCCACCGATAGTGCCGGCCAAGGTCAAGCGCGGATACCGCTCTGCCCGCGCCTGGCCCACCTCGGCACTGGCCGCAGCGACTTCGCGCTCGGCGCCGTACACGTCCGGGCGCTGCGCCAGCGCCAGCGCCGGTACCTCGGTGATGGCAAACAGCGCATCCGGTGCCCGCAGCGGGCGAGCGGACGCCCATCTTGAGCGCAGCGTGGGCTCGTCCATGCCGCTAAGCGCTACCAGAGTCTTGAGGCTGATTTCGCACTGCATGCGCTGGCGCTCGGCGCGTACTTTGGCGTCGGAAAAGCTGGCGCTTGCGAGGGCCGCTGTAGCTGGCGCGGTAAAGCCGGCTTTTTCACTTTCAAGCGAAAGGCGCGCCGTCTCGCCGCGTGAGCGTGCATCAGATTCGGCCACCACAAGCTGCTGCGCGCAGGTTCGCCAACCGGTGTACTGCAGCGCCACCTCGGCCGCGACGGACACGCGCGCCTCATGCCATTGCGCTCCTGCGCCGGCCAGGTGTGCGCGTGCGGCGTCGCTGGCGGCCGCGTTGCCACCAAACAGGTCCACTTCCCAACCGGCCTGCACACCCGCTTGTGCCGTGCTTGCCAAGCCTCCCACCTGTTCATTGAAACCCCGGCTCGCGCTGGCCTGCCCGTCCAGCGAAGGCAGCAGCGCAGAGCGGGTCGCCACCTGCGTCGCGCGGGCCTGTGCCAGTCGCGTTCGGGCCTGCGCGATGTCGGGGCTGGCGTTTTGCGCGGCCGCAATCAGATCGACCAGCAGCGGATCGTCCTGCTGCTCCCACCAGCGCGCCATGTCGGCCAGGTTGCCGTGGTGCGGCAAAGGGGCGTGCCACTGCATGGGTACGGGCGCTTCGACCTGCGCTATCGGGCGCTCGACCGCGCAGGCGACGAGCAAGAATGGCAGGCACAGTGCGAGCGAGACGCGCCACAGCGGCTGGTGCGAGATCCATCTTTTCATAGGGATACGAGGCGTTAACTGCGTGCAGAGGTTGCAGGGAGATGCAGCGCTGCAACGCGCTGCTCGGCCGACACCATGGCCAGCGCGTATTCGGTCATGCGGTCCGCCCATTGCGCAACGGCCGCTGAGCTGCCTAGTAACTGGGGCAGTAGCGCATTCACCAGCTCTTGTTGAATCCACAGGTTGTGCGCCAGGCCGCTAATGGAGACCGCCAGCCTGTGAATGTTGTCATCGGCCTGCGCCCTGCCCATGTGCTGACACAGCAAGCGCGCCATCGCGTCATGGGGTTGCCGCCAATCTTTTTCGATTTCTATTGCCCACTGACTGGTCGGCTCCAGCATTTCGCGCATGTGCAGACGCATGTGAAGACGCGCGCTTTCGCCCGCGTTCAAAGACGCCAACATCCCTTCGAAGTAGCTTTGCAATGCCTCCCGCAAACTCAGGCCGGGCTGAGTGAAGACCGGGATCAGCGACTGAATGTCTCCGCATTCGACGGAAAAAAGCGTGGCGTACAGCGCTGCCTTGTCGCCGAAGTAGTAGCTGACGGCGGCGACATTCGCGCGGGCTTCGGTGGCAATGGCGCGGATTGAAGTTTTGGCGTAACCCTGATGCGCAAATAGCTTGAGCGCTGCGATCAGCAGGCGCTCGCGCACGGGTTGGGCACCGTTTGGCACATCCTGCTGGTTGGGAGGGAGACGTTGAGCGGTCATCACGCCGCATTGTATGGAATTAAAACAAACGTTTGTTTTAATAGGCGCGAGTCTGGACGAAATCCCAGGGGCAAATGCCTCCGACGCCTGACCGACGAAAAGGTCTTGCTGTTAATTCAATAGCAAGACAGGCTGGTCAAGTTGCAAAGACGGCGTTCCAGAGCGCCATGACTCCGTCGCTCTCTGTCTGTACCGCGTCTGGCGCCACGCGGGTGGGCTCTTCGTTCAGGCGGGCACGGTGTTGAATTTTGCGCAGGCGGCGATAGGCGGTGCCGGCTGAAAGCCCCATGCCGGGCGGCAGCAGGCCGGCGCTTTCGGCACGCGCCATCAGCTTGATATTGCCGACGTTCTCGATCAGCACCGGGCAGTGGCGTGACTGCGAGAGCACCAGAAACTGCATGGCGAATTCCGCGTCTACCATGCCGCCAGGGCTGTGCTTAACGTCGAATTTGTCGGCAGGCACTGGGTGTGCCTCGCGTACGCGCTCGCGCATGCTGATGACCTCCTGCGCAAGTGCGGCGGGATCGCGTTCAGCGGTGATCACGGCAGTGCGCACGTCGTCAAAACGTTGCTGCAACTCGGGCGTGCCCAGCACAAAGCGCGCGCGTGTCATGGCTTGGTGTTCCCACGTCCAGGCGGTATTGCTGCCGCGCCGCTGCTGGTAATTGGAAAACGATTCGAAGCTGATGACCAGCAGGCCAGAGTTGCCGTTGGGGCGCAGCGCGGTGTCAATCTCGAACAGGTCGCCCTCGCCAGTTTTCACGGTCAGCCAGTTGATGAGCTTGCGCACGAACGCGGCGTAGACCTCGGGGGCGTTGTCGTCGTCGTCGTCGAAGACAAAAACGATGTCCAGGTCACCACCGTAGCCCAGCTCCTTGCCGCCGAGCTTGCCGTAGCCAATGATGCCAAATCGGGGTTCTTCGCGGTGACGATTGCGCAGCCGCTCCCAGCACCATCGGGCGGTGAGCCGCAGCACACTGTCTGCCAAGGCGCTCAGGTCGTCCGCCACTTGTTCGACGGTGATACGCGATTCCAGGTCGCGAGCCAGGGTACGGAAAGTTTCAGCGTGGTGTGAGCGACGCAGCAAATCAAGCAGGGCTTCGTCGTCGTCCTCTTGCGTGGACTGCAGCGAGGCGCGCCGGCGTTCCAGGTCGCGCTCGAAGTCGGCAGGCACGAAGCGCTCCGCCAGCATTTCGCTGCCGGCCAGCTCGTCGATCACGCCAGGGTGCTGCTGCAGGTAACGCGCCGGCCAGCGCGCTGCGCCGAGCAAGTGCAGCAGTTGCTCATGCACCGCAGGACGCTCCAGCAGCAAGGCGAGGTAGCTCTCGCGCCGCAGCAGCGGCTCCAGCCAGTTAACCAAACGCACTGCAGCTTCTTCGTCCACCTGGCCTTCAGCCACCCACAGAGCCGTACGCTGCACCAGGCGCATGAGACGTGTGCGCGCTTCGTCGCGCAGCGACTCGACGCGCGCGTTGCCCTGCCATTCGGCCACGCGCTCGCGCAGCGGGCCTGTCAGAGAGCCAAGGAGGCTTTCCATGTCGGGCGCGGCCGCAGGGCCGCCCGCTTTGCCTTTGCCGCAGCGGCCTCTGTTGCATTCGCCCGCGCTGGGCCCGCCTAGGAGGGTGTCGAATTCCTGCGCCACGAATTCGCGATGCATGTCGAGTTCATGCAAGAACGCGCAGCAGCTGGCGCAGCCGAGGGTGCTAGCGATCCATGCGAGGTCGTCATCCCGAGTCGGCAGGATGTGGGTCTGCTGATCGTCGAGGTACTGAATACGGTGTTCGACGCGGCGCAGGAACACGTAAGCCCGCGCCAGGGCATCAGCAGTCTCTTGCGGCATAAGCCCGGCAAAGGCCAGGCGCTCCAGCGCATCCAGCGTAGGTCGGCGGCGCAGCTCAGGGAACTGCCCGCCGCGTACCACTTGGAGCAGCTGCACGGTGAACTCGATTTCCCGAATGCCGCCGCGCGAGAGCTTCACATCGTTGGAGCGCTCGGGATGGCCAGCGCTGCGGCGCGCAGCATGCTCGCGAATCTGCCGATGCAGCCCCCGCAACGAATCGAACACGTTGTAGTCCAGGTAGCGGCGGAACACAAACGGCAGCACCACGCTGCGCAGCGCCTGCACCGCCTCGGCCTGCACGCTGCGGGCTGGCGCGACCACCCGGCTCTTGAGCCATGCAAAGCGCTCCCATTCCCGGCCTTGGACCTGTAGGTACTCCTCCAACGCAGCCAGCGACACCGCCGCCGGCCCTGAATTGCCGTTGGGGCGCAGCGCCAGGTCCACCCTGAACACGCAGCCGTGTTCGGTGACTTCTCCGATCAGCCCGTGGATGATCTTGACCACCTGGCCGAAATACTCGTGGTGCGAGATACGGCCTCGTTGAACGCCGGCATCGCCTTCGATTCCGGCGGTTTCACCGTCGCAGGCATAAACATAAATCAGATCGATGTCGCTTGACACATTGAGCTCGCGTGCGCCGAGCTTGCCCATGCCAATGACCCAGAAATCCACCTCATCGCCGTTGTCGCCCTGCGGCACGCCGTGCCGTGCATCGAGCTGGGAGCGTGCTTGGCGGCACGCGGCGTCCAGCGTCAGTTCGGCCAGTACGGTCATGGCGCGCATCACCTCAGCCAAGCTGGCCGTTTGATTGCAGTCGAGCCGCAGCACGCGCTCCATCACGATCTGGCGCAGGATGCGCATGGCCGTTGCCAGATCGTGCCCTTCGGCTTGAAGACTCGCGAACGCGGCCTCCATGGTGCCCTGCACCGGCACCCCAGGCGGCAGCAAGCTCAGCTCGCGCTCGTAGCGTCGGTGCAACCTTTGGTACAGCCGTGAATGCTCAGCCGGGTCTGTGGCGGCATCATCGGTGGGGGTGGTGTGTAACGATTCAGTAGACATGGCCAGCGCGGCGTGGCAACGCCGCAAAACGGGACTCTCGTGCGAGGCAACTCCGAAGGTGCAGGCGGGTCATAATTCCTGAGACCTTCGCCAAAACATGCCAGATCCCGCTGCCCATCCCACGCGCCTTTTGAAGTGGGTCGCGGTATTTGCTCGCTGGTCTCTGGGACTTTTGCTTGCAATCGCTTTGATGCTGGCATTGGCCTGGGGAGCACTTCACGGCTGGATTGTGCCGCGAATCGGCGAGTACCGCGCATTCATCGAAACCCGGGCCAGCAGCGCGCTTGGCGTGTCGGTCCGACTCGGCGCCATCAGCGCCCGCACCGAAGGCCTGATCCCTACGTTTGAACTGCGCGATGTCGCCTTGCTCGACTCGGAGGGCAGACAGGCTCTTCGGCTGCCGCAGGTGACGTTGGTGATTTCCCCCCGCTCGTTGCTCAGCCGTGGATTTCAGCAAGTTCATCTGCAGGGACTGGACGTGGACGTGCGCCGCACTGTCGACGGAGCGCTGTGGGTCGCCGGCTTCGACATGGGTCGTGCTGGCGATGGCGGCGGCGCGTCAGACTGGCTGTTCTCGCAACCCGAAATGGTGGTGCGCGGCGGCCGCGTGCGATGGACCGATGAACTGCGCGGCGCACCGCCCCTGGCGCTTGAACAAGTCGAAATCACCTTGCGCAGCGGCCGCTGGCGCCATGCTGTGCGGTTGGATGCCACACCACCGCAAGGCTTTGGCGCGCGCTTTTCGCTGGTGGCCCGCATGCGCGAGCCGGTGCTCGACCTAGGCGGTAATGGCTGGCAGCGTTGGAGCGGGCAGATGTACGCCAGCTTCCCGCAGGTGGACCTGTCGCAGCTTGGGCGGCATGTAGACCTGGGGCAGGCCACGCTTAGACAAGGGTCCGGTGCCTTGCGCGCTTGGGTGGATGTGGACCGCGGCACTTGGGCCGGGGGCGCAGCAGATGTCGCACTCTCGCAAGTCGACCTTCGCCTCAAGCCCGAGCTGGAACCGCTGCGTCTGCGCGATGTGCGGGGGCGCCTTGGTGGGCGCCGCGATGCGGCGGGTTTTCGGTTGTTCACGCAGGGCCTGCGCTTTGCCAGCGAAGAAACGGGCGCACAGGGGACGCCACCCATCGAGGCCAGCAATTTTGCTCAATGGCCGGGCGGCAATGTGCGGATCGACTACCAGGAGGCGCAGAAAAAAACGCCCGCGCGGGGCCAGTTCGATGCCTATCAGCTCGATCTGGGGGCGTTGAGGCGCATTGCCGCCCGGTTGCCATTTTCCAATGCGGTGCATGCCGCGTTGGGCCGTTATGCACCAGAAGGTGTGGTGGAGAGCATTTCCGCGCGCTGGCAGGGCCCGCTCGAAGCGCCGATTGCTTATGAGGCCAAGGGGCGCGTGTTGCAGCTCGCGGTGGCGGCTGGCGCGGCTGCGATCCCTGCGCCTGAATCAGCCGGCAAAGCGCCACCAGGCTTTAAGGGTGCACGCGTGGATTTCGACCTCAATCAAAAGGGCGGCAACGCAGACGTGCAGATCGCCAATGGCGCCCTGCTGCTGCCAAGCGTGTTCGAAGACCCGCTGCTGCCGATCGACACGCTTCGGGCTCAGTTGCTGTGGAAGATCGAGGGCGAGCGGATCGCGGTTGAAGTTCCGCGCGCGGAGTTCGCCAACGACGATGCCGCAGGCAGCGCCCAGGCCAGCTGGCACACCGGCGATCCGGCCACGTCTGGCTCGAGAAGCCGGTTCCCGGGTGTGCTCGATTTGAAGGGGAGTTTGAGCCGTGCGGACGGCACCCGAGTCCACCGCTACCTACCGCTCGCGGTGCCAGCGCTGGCGCGTCACTATGTGCGCGATGCCATTCAGGCCGGGCAGGCCAGCGGGGTGGATTTCCGGGTGCGCGGCGATCTGCACGGCATGCCTTTTCATCAATCCCAAGCTGGTGAATTTCGCATTGCCTCGCGCGTGAAGGGCGTCACCTTCGCTTACGTCCCGCCAAGTGCTCAAGCGGCGGGAGAGGCTCCTTGGCCGGCGCTGGTCAAGCTCTCGGGCGAACTCATCTTCGAAGGTGCTGGCATGACGGTGAAAAATGCCAGCGGCAGCTTCGACGGCTTCCCTGAGTTGCAAGCCACGGGTGTGCAGGCACAGATTGCGGATCTTGAGCACAGCGTGGTGAAGGTGTCGGCGACGGCGCGCGGGCCGTTGGCGCAGCAGCTGGCGTTCCTGCGTGCATCACCGGTATCGCAGATGACGGGCAAAGCACTGGAGCAAGCCAGCGGTACCGGCAACGCGGAGCTGGGGCTGAACTTGCAGTTGCCGATTTCTAAGCTCAGCACCTCCACGGTGCAGGGCAGCTTGAAGCTTCCGGGCAACGATGTGCGCATCACGCCTGATACACCGTTGCTCGCAGGCGCGCGTGGCACCGTACTGTTTTCCGAATCCGGGTTTTCCGTGGCGGGCGCGCAGGCCAACACACTGGGGGGCGAGGTTCGCATCGAAGGCGGCATGCGCAGCGTGGACGGCGCGCCTGCGACCGTCGAGATGCGCGCTCAGGGCAGCGCCAGCGCCCGAGGTCTGCAGCAGGCGCGGCAGCTCGGGCTGCTTGCCGACCTGGCTCGCAAGGCCAACGGCAGCGCGGCGTATGACATGACGCTCAAAGTGCGCCGCGGGGTGCCCGAGGTGACCCTGACAACGGACCTGCAGGGCATGGCGCTCGAGCTCCCGGCGCCGCTTGCCAAAGTGGCCGACAGTCGGCTGCCAGTGCGCTTCGAGAACCAGTTGACGTCGGCGTCGCTGGGTGGCGGCAGCGATGCGGTGGGGCTGCACGAGCGGCTCAGTGTAGACATTGGAACTCTGGCCCATCTGAGGTATGAACGTGTGCTCGGCCCTGGCGCACCGACCGTGCTGCGCGGCGCGATTGCGGTGGGCGTGCCGGCTGAAGAGCAGTTCAATCTGCCCATAGCGGGCGTCACAGCGAATCTGCGCTTTGACACGCTCGATATCGACGCATGGCGGACGGCAGTTTCACCACCGGCCCAGCGCGCCTCAACCTCTACCGAGCGAGGCGCAGTGAGCACGCAAAACGCATCGGGAAATGCTGCGGCGGACGCATTGCAAAGCTATCTGCCGCAGGTGTTCGCCTTGCAGGCGCAGAGCCTGCACGCTCAAGGGCGCACTTTGCATGACCTGGTGGTGGGAGGTTCGCGTGAGGGCCGTGTCTGGCGCGCCAACCTGGATGCGCAGGAACTCGCCGGCTATGTGGAGTACCGCCAAGCGGGTGATGACGGGCAAGACAACGCAGGTGTTTATGCCCGGCTGTCGCGCCTGCAGATGCCGGAAAGCGCAGCCAGCCAAGTCGACGCATTGCTCGACGAGCAGCCCGAGAGTCTTCCCGGCCTCGACATCGTGGTGGACGCCTTCGAGTTGCGCGGACGCAAGTTGGGTCGGCTTGAGATCGATGCCCGCAATCGCGGCGTGGCAGGCGCAGGGCGCGAATGGCGGCTCGCGAAATTCAATCTCTCCACGCCCGAGGCCGTGTTCACTGCCAGCGGCAGCTGGGCGCGCTTGGGCGCTGCATCTGGCTTGCAAGCAGGAGGCGGCTCATCGCCTGCGCCGGAGCGCCGCACCGTGCTCGGCTTTGCTCTCGACATGCGCGACGCAGGTGCCTTGCTGGCACGGCTCGGCATGCAAGATGTGGTGCGACGCGGCAAGGGCCGTATGGAAGGCGGCGTGTCGTGGCAGGGCGCCCCTATCAGCCCCGATTACCGCACCATGACCGGCCAAGTCCACCTTGACGTCGGCGCCGGGCAGTTCCTCCAGGCCGACCCTGGGCTGGCCAAGTTGCTGAGCGTGCTCAGCCTGCAGTCCTTGCCTAGGCGCTTTACGCTGGATTTTCGGGATCTTTTCAGCGAAGGCTTCGCTTTTGATTTTGTGCGCGGTGATGTGGCTATCGAGCGCGGGGTGGCCAGTACCAACAACTTGCAGATGAAAGGTGTGAACGCGGCCGTGTTGATGGAGGGCAGCGCCGACATCGCGCGGGAGACGCAGGACCTGCATGTGGTGGTGGTCCCCGAGATCAACGCGTTGACAGCATCACTGGTGGCCACTGCCATCAATCCGGTGATTGGCCTCGGAAGCTTTCTGGCGCAGGTCTTCCTGCGCGGCCCGTTGATCGCGGCCGCGACGCAGGAGTTTTCTGTACGCGGCACCTGGAGCGACCCGGACGTCACCAAACTGCCGCGCCGCCGCCTGAACGAAGCGCTGCGGGCGGCGGGCAGGCCGCTTGCGCCAGCCATGCCGACTCCTGCGCCACCGGAAGAAGCCGGTCCCAATCGCCCCGAGGGCAGGCCATGAAAGTTGCAGCGCTGCAGATGGTCTCCGGAGCCCATCTGGAACACAACCTGCGCGCAGCGCGGGGCCTGCTCGCGCGCGCCAGCGACGCGGGCGCGGAGCTGGCGCTGCTGCCCGAGTATTTTTCCAGCATGGGGCTTCATGAGAGCGACAAGCTGAAACACGCAGAAAACTTCGGTGCAGGCCCTGTGCAGGATTTTCTGGCGCGCACTGCGCAGGATCTGGGGCTGTGGATCGTGGGTGGTAGCCTGCCGCTTCGGTCGGGCGACCCACTGCGCGTGCGCAACAGTTCGCTGGCCTTTTCGCCGCTGGGGCAATGCGTCGCGCGCTACGACAAGGTTCATCTTTTCCAGCTGGCCAATGGCTCGGAACAGTTTGACGAAAGCCGCACCATCGAACCCGGAGCAACACCGGTTCAGTTCACGCTGGCCGATCGCTCTGGCTATGCCTGGTGCTTGGGTCTTTCCATCTGCTATGACCTGCGCTTCCCCGAGTTCTACCGACTGCATGCGGTCGCGGGCGCTGATCTTCTTCTGGTGCCATCAGCTTTCACCTGGACCACTGGCCGCGCGCATTGGGAGCTCTTACTGCGCACGCGCGCTATAGAGAACCAGGCCTTTGTTCTGGCGGCAGCGCAGGGTGGCACCCACGAGAACGGCCGGCGCACCTGGGGCCATAGCATGGCCATTGATCCCTGGGGCGAGGTGCTGGGCGAATTGCCGCAAGACGCAGGCATGGTGATTGCGGACGCGCTGCCGGGGCGCCTGACGCAGGTCCGCACACAGCTGCCAGCGCTCGCGCACCGCAAGTTCTAGGAACCTGTGTGCGAGGCTCCAAGGGTGAACCTGCGGCTAGCGATCTCAGCCCGGTCACTTGGCACACCAGGGCTGCAGACTGTTCACCCGCCCTTCAACTCGTGTTCTGGAACGCCAGCAAACCGGTGGCTTATTCGACATTCGACGCCAGCCCAAGAAAAAGGCGGCCGCAGCCGCCTTCGGGGAGATCGTCGCTAGCTCAGCCGTTCTGGCGTTCGCCCACGTAAATCTCTACACGGCGATTGCGCTCTCGGCCTTGCGCGCTGTCGTTGCTGGCCACTGGTTGACGCGAGCCTCGCCCGTCGATGGCAA
>JBBSRE010000008.1:0-20122 GCA_038243365.1 Burkholderiales bacterium
CCCGGCAGAGCGGGTTTTACCCGGCGTTTACCGCCGGTTCACGGGATCGGTCGCTGCTGAAAGCGTTGCGAGGAAGAAAAACGCGCATACATTTCGCTATTAAAAAAATAGCTGCTTACGCTTTCCCCATAAGCGTTAACAACCTCTTTGACCCCTCATTTTCAGGCCCACAACACTTTCTTGCGTGAAGCCTCCCACTTAGCGAACTCGGCAGCGTACAGGTCCTCGATGCGGTTGCGCTTGACCTTGAAGGTCGGCGTGATGATGTCGTTCTCCACCGTCCAGGGTGTGCGGCTCACCACCACACATTGCAGCTGCTCGTGCGGGTCCAGCGCTGCATTGACCTGGGTAAGGTGCTGGGTGAGCGACTGCTCCAGAGCCTTGCGGCCTGCATCGTCCTTGGCGCTGGCCATTGCAGCGTCGCTCAGCATCACGATGCCGATGGGCTGCCCCAAATTGGCGCCGGTGACCACGCAGGCCTCGATGGCGGGGTGGGCGCCCAACTTGTCTTCGATCGGTGCGGGCGCCACGTACTTGCCCTTGCTGGTCTTGAACAGGTCTTTCACCCTGCCCGTGATGATGAGGCAACCAGCCGCGTTCTTGCGGCCCTTGTCGCCCGTGCGCAGCCAGCCGTCGTCGGTCAGCGCCTCGTGCGTTTGCTCGGGAGATTTGTAGTAGCCCAGCATCAGCGCAGGGCTTCGCATCTGGATTTCGCCGGTTTGCGAGTCGATGCGGTCCTCAACGCCGTCGTACGCCGGTCCGACAGTGCCCTGCTGGTTCTTGCCAGGCTCGGTGATGTGCGACACCGCGAGGTTCTCGGTCATGCCGTAGCCCTCGTTGATGTCGATACCCAGCTTGCTGTACCACTCCAGCAAGGCCAACGGCATGGGAGCGGCGCCACCGGCTGCGATGCGACATTGGTCCAGCCCCAACGCCTTCTGAATCTTGCGCCGCACCAGGCCGCCGATGAACGGCAAGGAGAGCAAACGCTGTAACTTCGCATCGGGCATCTTCGCCTGCACGCCTTGCTGGAATTTGACCCACAGGCGGGGCACCGAAAAGAAGATCGTCGGCCGGGCGCGCTGCAGATCGGCGGCGAAGGTGTCGAGCGAGTCGGCAAAGAACAGATGCATGCCGTGTCGCAACCAGCCATGTTCCACCAGCACACGTTCGACCACATGCGCCAGCGGTAAGTACGACAGCATGCGGTCGTCGGGGCCCATGGGCAGCCGGCGGTTGCCTGCATCGATGGCCCAGGCAAAGTTGTTGAAGCTGTGCATCACACCCTTGGGTACGCCAGTGGTGCCGGAGGTGTAGATCAGTGTGGCAAGGTCGTCACCGCTGCGCGCCACATCGCCGCCCAGCGGCTGAGTGGCTGCGCACAACGCATCCCATTGCGGATAAGCGCTTTGCGCGGCCTTCGGAGAGAGCGGGTAGCTGATGCAGGGCATGTGCGCCGGCACACCGGGCGCCATGGCCTCCCAGCCATCGAGCTTGCCGATGAAGCAGACCTTGGCCTCGCTGTGCGTCAGGATCTGGCCCACTGTATCGCTCGATAGCGTGGGGTAGAGCGGTACCGAGACGCCGCCAGCCATCCAGATGGCGAGATCGCTCATCAGCCACCAGGCACAGTTTTTGGAGACGATGGCGACCTTGTCGCCGTGGCCTACGCCCATGGACTGCAGATGTGCCGCCATGCGCCGCACCTGCGCGGCGACCTCGCCCCAGGTGAAATCACGCACGCTGCCATCACCCATGGGCTGCGAGAGCGCCACCCGCTGGGGAGCCTCGGTTTCCCAGGCGTAAAGGCGCTGCAGGGCCAGCAGTTCGGGGGCTATCAAAGTCGTCATCAGGTCTCCCAACAGGTATCGCACCAGTGTAGGAGCGCGTGCTGCCACCGCTCGTGGGTAAAGACCCTCGGACAGCGATGCAAAAGGCGGTGTTTTCTGTCGCTCACTGTCGTGTTCGCGGGAAGCGTCGAGTGACATGGCGCATTGTTGATTCCTGCGGTTGCTAGCGCTCTCCTTCGCGCTCTTCCTTCGCCATACCCACTTCCATGTCTCGCGGCAAAGTGATGCCGTTCTTCACCGCCAAGACCTCGGCCATCACGCTGACCGCAATCTCTGGGGGAGTCTTGCTGCCGATGTAGATGCCGATGGGCCCTCGCAGCCGCGCCAAGCTCTCGTCCGTCTGCTCGAAATGCTCCTTCATGCGCTCGCGCCGCCCGGCATTGTTGCGCCGTGAGCCAATGCCGCCAACGTAAAACGCTTCGGTTTCCAGGGCCTGCAGCAAGGCAAGATCGTCCAGCTTGGGGTCGTGCGTCAGCGCCACCACGCAGGTGCGCCGGTCTGGGCGCATGGCCGTAACCACGTCGTCAGGCATGTCGCTCGTCACGCGGGCACCGGGAACGCTCCAGCTGGATCGGTACTCCTCGCGCGGGTCGCACACGGTGACGGCAAAGCCCGAAAACAGCGCCATGGTGGCAAGGTATTCGGACATCTGCCCCGCGCCAATGATGAGCATGCGGTACTCAGGACCGAAGGTGTTGGTTACCTGCTCGCCGTCTGCCTGCAGCGTGGCGGGGAAAGTTGCGGGTTGTTGCAGAACAGTGCCGTCGTCCAAGCGCACGCTGCGCTGCATGAGCGTGCCGGCTTCGAGCGCAGCAAGGAGTTCGGCCAGCGCCTCTGCATCGGGGTCGAACTCGATCAGCAGCTCCAGCGTGCCGCCGCAGGGCAGGCCGAAACGGTGCGCCTCGTCAGCGGTGACGCCGTATCGCGTGAACATTGGCCGACCGGAAGTGCGCGCAGCGTCGTCTGGCGCGTCCTTATCCTCCCCCGCCCAGGCGCGGGTGAAGCGGGCAATCAGGTCGTCCTCAATGCAGCCGCCCGAGACCGAGCCCACCACTGCGCCGTTTTCGCACAGCGCCATGATCGACCCCTCCGGCCGGGGCGATGAGCCCCAGGTGCGCACCACCGTGGCCAGCAAGGCGCGTTGACCGGCGCTGCGCCAGCTGCTCAATGCGCGCAGCACAGTCACGTCCAGGTTGTCCATGGCTAGCTCAGAAAAAGGGCTGCAGCCACCAATACCGCGACCAGCGCGCCCCAGACCCATACCGGGATGCCGCCTTGCGATGGAGGCTTTACATCGCTGGACACGTCTGGCTCAGGCCGCGTACCGAGCACCACAGTAGGGGCACCGGCGCGCGCCTCGGCGTCTGCATCCATTTCCAGCGGGTCCGTGTCGGTGGGCGGCTCGGCCCGCGGATGGCGCCGGCGCAATTGCTCGTCAAAGCTGCGAAAGAAGTCTTCGGCCAAGCCCTTCGCGGCGCCATCAATCAAGCGTTGGCCCAGCTGCGCGATCTTGCCGCCGACGGTGGCATGTACCGTGTAATGAAGTTCGCAGCACGGTTGGCCCAAGGCATCGTCGGGCACGGGTTCCAGCCGGACCTGCGCCTGTCCCTTGCCAAAACCCGCCACGCCGCCCTGGCCGTCAAACGCGAGCTGGTAGCTCTCTGGCGGCACCAAGTCGCTGACCTGCAGCTTGCCTTTGAACTTGGCCGACACCGGGCCAATTTTCAAAGCCATGCCGACGGCGTACTCGCCCTCACCAGTGGCTTCGAGCTTGTCGCAGCCGGGTATGCAGGCTTTGAGCATCTCGGGGTCATTGAGCGCGTCCCAGGCCTGTTGCTGGCTGGCGGGTAGTGCGCGGCTGGCTTGCATTTCCATGATGTTTCCTTCTCTTCGTTGTCGGGACTCAGCGGTAACGTGGGGGCGCACGCAACACCTGCGCCAGGCTGGCGGCCAGCTGCTGCAGGCTTTGCAGGTTGTGCACCGCCAGCATGGCGTCGGCCGCACTGTGCAGTGCCATAGCGCCGCGCGCACTGGGCTCATAGCCGCCAAAGCGCAGCAGCGGGTTGAGCCACAGCAGGCGCGCGCAGTGCCGGCGCAGCCAAGCCAGCTCATGCTCCAGCGCAGCAGGTTCGCCAGTGTCGAGCCCATCGCTTACCAGCAGCACCAGGGTGCGCCGGCCGATCAGGCGGCGGGCATGCTGCGTGCGCAGTTGCGCCAGGGATTCCGCCAGTCGCGTGCCGCCGGCAAAATCCGGTATGGCGGCGCTGGCAACCTCCAGCATGGTGTCCGGGTCGTGGTGGCGAAACGCCGGCGTCAAATCGGTCAACACGGTGCCAAAGGCAAACACGTCGCGCCGCCCTGCCCCGCTGCCGGTGGCCGTCGCGGCATGCAGGAAGGCCAGCAACAGGCGGGTGTAGCGCTCCATGGAGCCGGACACATCGAGCAGCACCAGCAGCGGCATGGGCTGGCTTTGCCGCGCCAGGCGCGGCACCTGCACCATTTCTCCGCCGGTGCGCATGGCACGCTGCATGGCCAGCGGCCAATCGGCGCGCGCGCCATGCGTGCCTGCTCTAGTTCGGCGTGAGGCATAGCGCGGCAGCGGCAAAGGTACGCGCTGCGCCAGGCGCTGCACCAGCAGATATTCGCTGGCAGAGAGCTGGTTGAAATCCGCTGCATGCAGGCGTTCGCGATCGCTTGCGGTCATGGCAGCGTCGAAGTCGATCTTGTCTTCTTCTCGCTCGCGCGGCGTCTGCGCGGCGCGCACCGGAGCCAGCGCTTCGGCTACCCGGGGGCGGCGCTTGAGCGGCTCGGCCGGGCTTTCTCCACTGGGCAGCATTTGCGCGAGGAGCTTTTGCGCCACGTTCGGGTTGCGAAAGTAGGCGGCAAACAGTTCGCGAAACACCAGACGGTCTTGCTCGCGCGAGATGAGCACGGTCTCGAACGCAGCGCAGAGATCGGCGCGTGCCAGGCCGACGAGCAGGGCGGCCTCCTGCGCCAGCGCTATGCGGGCAGCATCCACCGGCACCCCTGCGCGCCTCAGGGCCCGGCCAAAACCGGTGAGGTTGTCAGCAAACTTCCCGCGCCGGGCATCGCCAAGCTGGCTGACTTTGCGCGGCGCTTGCGCTTGCGATGGCGAGTGGCCTGCGCTTGGCATTCCGGTCACCCAGTGCGGCACGCGCGAGCCGCTGCACATCGAACTGGTGCGGCCCAGGCCAGCGGCCGCCGAGCAAGGGCTGCCACATCCTCTTGCAGGCGCTGGCGGCGTCCTCTTTCCCGCATCGCGTTAGCAATGCGAGAGAAGGGGGAAGACGCAGAAGTCGACTCAGGGGGATGCTTCATGTCATGCAGGCGCGAGGAGCTGGGTCGCCATGTCGTGCGTCAATGCCGCCACGTCTTCACGCTGTTTAAACAGGATGCCGGCGGTGTCCTGCACCACCTCGGGGTCGACCACCAGCGTGTCCAGCGCGACCAAAGCCTTAGCCCATTCCACCGCTTCCGCAATGCCGGGAGCGCGCTGAAAAGCGTTGGCGAACGGCTGGCTGCGCAGCCGCGCCACAAAATCCGCCACTTGTTCCGACAAGGCACTGCTGGCGCCCGGAACCTGGGCGCGGACGATGGCCAGTTCGCGTTCGCGGTCGGGGTAATCCAGCCAGTGGTACAGGCAGCGGCGCTTGACCGCATCGTGCAGGTCGCGCGTGCGATTGCTGGTGAGCAGCGTGACGGGCGGCGCCGCGGCGTGCACCGTACCGAGCTCGGGGATACTGACCTGGTACTCACCCAGGTATTCGAGCAAGAAAGCCTCGAAGGGCTCGTCGGCACGGTCGATTTCGTCTACCAGCAGCAGCGCGCCGGGCGCGGGCGTTCGCAAGGCCTGCAACAACGGGCGGCTGACGAGATAGCGCTCCTGGTAGATCTCGCGCTCGATGCTGGCCGTGTCCAGCCCGCCCTGCGCTTCTGCAGCGCGCATGTGCAATAGCTGCGCGCTGTAGTTCCATTCATACAAGGCTTCGCGCTGTTCCAGGCCGTCGTAGCACTGCAAACGAATCAGCGGCCGGCCCAATGCGCGCGCCAGCGCCTGGGCCAGTGCCGTTTTACCTACGCCCGGTTCGCCTTCAAGCAGTAGCGGGCGTTCAAGCTTCAGCGCAAGCCATACCGCGGTGGCCAGCCGCCGGTCGGCGAAATAGCCCTCGGCTTGCAGCGCCTGCACCAGCGAGTCGACGGAAGTGAAAATGCTCATTTGCTATTATTTATGTAGCTGCTGGCGCAATCTGGATAAGCGCTGTAAGCCATTTTCCCTATATTTTTTTCTCAAAATAACCGCCGTTCCTATCGCACACCCGCTAGAAATCTGCGCAGCGCAGACCAGTGACACCCAGCAAGGGCCGCCCCGCAGCGCAGGTGTCGTCCCCCTTCCCGCACCGCGCAGCGGCGCGAGAGAAGGGGGAAGGCGCGCAGCGCCTCAGGGGGTTGCTGTGATCCCAGCTACCGCACGCTGCGTGAGCACGCTGATGAGTTGGGCGCGGTACACCGGGCTGGCATGAATGTCACTGCCCAGGTCCGACGCGTCTACTTTCACGGCCGCAGCCGACGCCACGGTGAAGCTCTGGTTCAGCGCCGCCTCCAGCGCAGTTTGGCGGAACACGCTGCTGGCAGCGCCGGTGACGGCCACGCACACGCCGTCTGAGGTCTGGGCCACAAACACGCCGACCAAAGCAAAGCGCGAAGCTCCCTGACGAAACTTCTGATACGCCGCCTTGCGGACCGTGGGAAAGCGCACGGCGGTGATCAACTCGCCTTCCTTTAGTGCCGTGGTGTACATGCCGACGAAGAAATCATCGGCGGCAATCTCCCGCTGGTTGGTCACGATGGTGGCGTTCAAACCCAGCACGGCGCTGGGGTAGCAGGCGGCCGGGTCGTTGTTGGCCAGCGAGCCGCCCAGCGTGCCGCGGGCGCGCACCTGGCGGTCTCCGATGTGGTCTGCCATGTCGGCCAGCGCGGGAATGGCATCGCGCACCTCGGCGCTGTCGGCCACCTGCTGGTGGCGCGTCATGGCGCCAATGACGATCTGGTCGCCTTCCTTGCGGATGCCGGCGAGTTCGGGAATGCGCCCCAGGTCCACCAGCTGACCGGGATCGGCCAGGCGCAGGCGAAGTGAGGGCAGCAAGCTTTGCCCACCGGCAATGGGGCACGCGCCGGCGGCAGCCTTTTCAGCGGCAGCGGCAGTAGAGGTGGGCGCTTCATAGGTGAATGCATACATATCGGTCTCCTGTTAGTTGTCACTGCGGCTGTGGAAGCTCGCAAGCCGTGGAACACGCGCGGGACAAGTCCGCGGCCGACGCGCAAGGGCCGCCCCGCAGCGCTGGCGGCGTCCCCCTTGAGAGGGGGAAGGCGCGACGCGACTCAGGGGGTAACTCATGTTTTTGCGTTCTGGATGGCCTGCCACACGCGGTGCGGCGTGGCTGGCATGTCGAAGTCCTTGACGCCCAGCGGTGCGAGGGCATCGAGCACGGCGTTGATGACCGCCGGCGGCGAGCCGATGGCGCCCGCCTCGCCGCAACCCTTGGTGCCTAGCGGGTTGTGCGTGCAGGGCGTGCAAACATGGCCCAGCTTGAACTGCGGAAAGTCTTCGGCGCGCGGCATGGCGTAGTCCATGTAGCTGCCGGTGAGCAGCTGGCCGGTTTCCCGGTCGTACACACAGTTTTCCATCAGCGCCTGACCAATGCCCTGCACCAGGCCGCCGTGCACCTGGCCCTCGACAATCATGGGGTTGATGATGGTGCCGAAGTCATCCACCGCGGTGAAGCGGTCGACCCGCACCACGCCGGTCTGCGGATCAATCTCGACCTCGCAGATGTACGTGCCGGCCGGGAACGTGAAGTTGACCGGGTCGTAGAACGCGGTCTCATTCAGGCCGGGTTCGAGCTCGCCCAGCGGGTAGTTGTGCGGCACATAGGCGGCGAGTGACACCTGGGCGAAAGGCACTTTTTTGTCGGTGCCCTTGATCGTGAACTCGCCATTGGCGAAATCCACGTCTGCGTCGCTCGCTTCCATCAGGTGCGCAGCAATCTTCTTGGCCTTGGTCTCGATCTTGTCCAGCGCCTTCATGAGGGCCGCCCCGCCCACGCTGATGGAGCGCGAACCGTAGGTTCCCATGCCAAAGGGCACACGGCCGGTATCGCCATGCACGATGTCCACGTTCTCTACCGGAATGCCCAGGCGCGCTGCAACCACCTGCGCAAAGGTCGTCTCGTGTCCCTGGCCATGGCTGTGAGAACCTGTGAACACCGTCACGCTGCCGGTGGGGTGAACGCGCACTTCGCCGCATTCAAACAGGCCGGCGCGCGCGCCCAAGGCGCCTGCAATGTTGGACGGCGCAATGCCGCAGGCCTCGATATAGCTGCTGTAGCCAATGCCGCGCCTGAGCCCCTGCGCTTCGCTGGCAGCGCGGCGCGCATCGAAACCAGCCACGTCGGCCAGTTCCTGCGACTGCGTCATGCAGGCGTGGTAATCGCCAATGTCGTACTGCAGCGCCACCGGCGTTTGATAAGGGAACGTAGTGATGAAGTTGCGCTTGCGGATTTCGTCTTGTGCAAGCCCCATGTCCCAGGCGCAGCGCGACACCAGGCGCTCCACCAAGTAGGTGGCTTCCGGCCGGCCAGCACCGCGGTAGGCGTCCACCGGAGACGTATTGGTGAACCACGCGTCGACTTCGACATACACCTGCGGCGTGCTGTACTGGCCCGCGAGCAATGTGGCATACAGGATGGTCGGAACCGCGCTGGCAAAAGTGCTGAGATAGGCGCCAATGT
Source organism: Burkholderiales bacterium (assembly GCA_038243365.1). Classification (GTDB taxonomy): domain Bacteria; phylum Pseudomonadota; class Gammaproteobacteria; order Burkholderiales; family Burkholderiaceae_C; genus Simplicispira. Next base: position 8,660 of record JBBSRE010000008.1, read on the forward strand.
TGGCGTCGGTGTGCACGCGCATGGCCAAAAACTTGCCGTCCGCATCCATCGCCATCTCAGCGTGGCTGACGTGGTCGCGGCCATGGGCATCGGTCAGAAAGGCTTCGCTGCGGTCCGACACCCACTTGATGTTGCGGTTGAGCTTTTTCGAGGCCCAAGTGAGGCAGACGTCTTCGGCATACAGAAAAATCTTGGAGCCAAAACCGCCGCCCACGTCCGGCGCAATCACGCGCACCTTGTGCTCGGGCAGACCCATCACAAACGCGGTCATCAGCAGGCGTTCGACGTGCGGGTTCTGGTTGCTCACATAGAGGGTGTATTCGTCGGTACCGCGGTTGTACGAGCCGATGGCGGTGCGTGGCTCCATGGCGTTGGGAATGAGCCGGTTGTTGACCAGGTCCAGCTTGGTAATGTGCGCGGCGCCTTCAAACACCGAATCGACCGCACCCTTGTCGCCAATTGCCCACTTGAAGCAATGGTTGTCTTCGGCGATGTCATGCAGCCCGGCACCGGCCACCGCGCCTGCAGCGGCATCGGTCACGTTGACGACCGCCGGCAGCACGTCGTAATCAACCTCCACCCGCTCGGCTGCATCGCGCGCCTGCTGCAGGGTTTCCGCGACCACCATGGCCACCCCATCGCCCACGTAGCGCACCTTGCCCTGCGCCAGAATGGGGTGCGGCGGCTCTTTCATGGGTTCGCCGTTGGTGCTGGTAATCAGCCAACCACAGGGCAGGCCATTGATGCTGTCGGCCGCCACGTCGGCGCCCGTGAGCACACCAATGACGCCTGGCGCAGCCTTGGCGGCATCGATATCGATGCTGACCACGTTGGCGTGGGCGTATGGCGAACGCACGAAGACGGCAAAGCTTTGCGCGCCAAGCACGATGTCGTCGGTGTACTGGCCGGCGCCGGTGAGGAAGCGGTAGTCCTCCTTGCGGCGGACCGATTCGCCGATGTGCGGCAGTTTGGAAAAGTCGGATGCACCCATGGTTTAGTCTCCTTGTGTGGCCTGCGGCTCAGGCGGCAGTCATGGCTTGCTCGCCCTGCTGCACGGCTTTGACGATGTTCTGGTAACCGGTGCAGCGGCACATGTTGCCGTCGAGCTGGGCGCGGATTTCGAGCTCGGTGGAGCCGGGGTAGCGCTCCACCAGATCCACGGCGGAGAGCACCATTCCCGGTGTGCAGAAGCCGCATTGCAGGCCGTGGCACTCCTTGAACGCCGCCTGCATCGGGTGCATGGTTCCCTCGGCAGTGGCCAGGCCTTCAATGGTGGTGATGGCGCATCCTTCGGCCTGCACGGCCAGCATGGCGCAGGATTTGATGGCACGGCCATCGAGCAGCACGGTGCAGGCACCGCACTGGCTGGTGTCGCACCCCACATGGGTACCGGTGAGGTGGAGGTGATCGCGCAGCGCGTGCACGAGCAAGGTGTTGGCGGGGGCGTCGACGCTGGCCGACCGGCCGTTGACGGTGAACTGCACGGGCATCTGGCTGTCTCCTGGTGGGGATGGCTGGAAAAGAATCAAAAGACATCTTGTGCCCCGCCTCGCCGCACGCGGCAAGGGTCAACCCTCAAGCCGCACTTCCCGCCCGACAATATTCTCAATTTGAGACATGCTGCACTGCAGCGTGCAGCGTCGGCGGTTGTCTGCCATCGTGCGTCGCTGCCACACAACCTGCCAACCCAGCCGTGTCCACCGCTTCGCTCCTGCCGCAAAACCGCAACGCCCTCATTGCGCAGGCGCGCCAAGCCGTGCTTGCCGGAGAAAGCCACACGTCACACGCGGGCGTAGAAAGCTGGATTGCGCGCTCCTGGCGGCGCTGCTTGCAGGCCGGCAGGTCGCCGCGCCAGCCTCTGGTTTTTGACGCAGTCAGCCCTGCTGCGCTGCGCCACCACCATGATGAGCACGACGAGCTGCTGCGCGCTGCACACCCGGTGCTGGAGCATCTGGCGCACGCCATTGGCGGCATGGGCTACTTCGCACTGCTGACGGACGCACGGGGCGTGGTGCTGAACGTCACCGGCCCGGTGGACCATCACGACGCGCGCGCCCATGCCATTGGCCGGCCTGGCATCGACCTGTCGGAGGCGCGCGTAGGCACCACGGCGATAGGCGCGGCGTTGACGGAACTGCACCCGGTCTGGCTGCACAGGGGCGAGCATTTTTTCGACGTCAACACCAGCTACAGCTGCGCTGGTGCTCCCTTGTTCGACCCGCAAGGCCGCTGCATTGGCATGCTGGACCTGACCGGCGTGGACGTGCCGGAACGCCCCGAACTGCGACACGTGGTCGCCCGCTCGGCGCGCGCCCTGGAAGACGCGTTGTTGCAGCAGCAGCCTTACGCCCTGCTGCTGCGCATCAACTGGCCCGGCGCGCAACTGGGCAGTGATGGCGATGGTTTGATCGCGATGGACGCCGACGGCTATTTGCTGGGTTGCAACAGCGCCGCACGGCAGCTGGTGCCCATGCCTGTGCAATTGCCTGGTGCGCGCTTGCACAGTTCTGAGGTGCTGGCACTGGAATGGCCCAGTCTGTTTGACAGTGCCGCGCGCGGCCAGCGCATGGACCTGCCGCTGTGGTCGGGCCTGCGCTTGCAAGCGCTCGCTATGCGCCACAGCGTGTCCCATCACCCCATCGTCCCTCATAACGCTTCGCTGCGCGAGACGGAAACCGAGTGGATACGCAGCGCCGTGCGCCAGTCGCGAGGCAATGTCTCCGAGGCCGCGCGCAGTCTTGGCATCAGCCGCGCAACCGTCTATCGCAAGCTGGGCAGCCGCAAGAGCATTTAACGCTGCAAACTCTTTACAACTTGCCAAAAATGGCCGGAGCGCTTTCTGATCAAGCGCCTTCAGCTATCGTTGATATAGCAATCTCAGCCTCTCAGCGAAACTGCAAGGCCAAGACAATCCCCAAGACCACCACCACGGCAGCAACGGCGCCCCAGGCCCAGGCAGGCGTGCTGGCGGCCTGAGCCGCAGGAGGCTGCACAGACGCGTTGGCACCGGCGCGTGCGGCCTGCTCGAGCAGCATGGTGGGCGCACCCGCGCGCTCCTGGTCATCCATGTCGGACGGGTCCGCATTCAAGCTAACGGGCGCGGAGCGCGGATAGCGCCGGCGCAGCTGCTCCTCAAAACGTCGAAAGAAATGCTCGACCAGCGCCTGCACGGCGCTGTCAACCAGCCGTGAATCCACCTTGGTGATGTTACCCGCAAGCGTGGCGTTGACGCTGTAGTGCAGCTGACAGCGTGGATGGCCCGGAGCGTAATCGGGCAGCGGGATCAAGCGCGCGCGCGCGGTTCCCTTGCCAGCGCCGGCGACGCCGCCTTCACCATCAAAATCGACCTGGTAGCGCTCGGGTGGAACGCTTTCCATCAGGAACACGTTGCCGTCAAAACGAACCGTGCCGGCGCCCAGTTTGAGCAACCAATCCGCACGGTAATGCCCGGGCTCGCGCACTTCAAATGTCTCACAGCCCACCAGGCATGCCTTGAGCACCTCGGGGTCGTGCAAGGTGTCCCACACTTCTTGCTGTGCGGCGGCAAAAGCGCGGCGGGCTTCCAATTCCATGCGGTCTCCTCGTGGGGTCTGAGTGGGGTCGGCTGGCTAGCAAGGCGCGATTGTCAATGGTTCGCCAATGCCAGTACCAATGCATTTTCTTCCATGCGAAGCACCACCGGGCTGCCCGCGCGAAGCCTGCTGCGCGCGGCAGCAAAGCCCACCATGTGAAGCCCCGTTGGCTGGCCTGCCGACAAGACGTCTGCCGTCACCTCGTCACCGAGCGCGCCGCGCACCACACGGATGGCGCGGGCGGGCACTAGGCATTCCGCTGACGAGCCCATGGATGCATGCGCGTTGGGCGATCCCGCAGCTTCAGGGCAGCGCACCACCTGCACCGCTGTGGCCTTGCACAGGGCTTGCACCGGAACACCCGGCTGCAGAGCAAGAAGTTCCGCGCTCTCACGGGTGATGCGCGCAACCAGGGCGGCTTGCCTGGAGTTTCCTGATGCCGGCAGCTCAAGGCGCGATTCTGGTGCCATCGAATCTGTAGAAGATTCACCCGTCTGCTTCGGTGAGAGCAAAAAATGGAGGAAAACGCGCGCGATAGCCCCTTCCAATTGCAGTGACGCAACCACGCAGGGTACCTGGTTGCGCAAGCTGGTCTGCACTGCCAGACCCAGTAGCGCTCCACGCTGCACCGCACCATTGGGTCGCATTTGGCCCGGCGAGCGGCCCAGCACCACGCTGCGCGCATCCTCCATTGCCTGAGCTGCTGTCAGCAGATCGTGCCCGGCTGGCGTGAGCGTTGCGCCGCCGCCCCCGGCTCCGCCGACCACACGCGACACCAGCGGCACGCCCGCCAGATTCGTCAACGTGTCCACCGCCTGCCACGCCGCCTTGTAGCTGACACCAACCGCACGCGCAGCCTGCGAAATCGATCCCCGCGCATCGATCTCGCGCAGGATGGCGACGCGACGATCCGAAGACGTGTGGCCGAGCGCTGAACGAAATGACGCGTGCATGCGGCGATCATCCCGCAATCCGCGTCTGTCGGGGTTCAATATTCGCTGGTCTGGGAACCGTCTGATCGCCGGGAACAAACGGGCGCGCTAGCTCCATAGGCGACGCCCTATACTTTCGCTATTCCTTTTATGAATAGCGCGTCACAGCGCTCGTTGTGCCATGTTGTTTAAGCGCTCTCTTGCCCAGCGGGTTTCACGCTTTGTCAGTGGTTTGGGTTGTGCGCTGGCTTGCCTGCCCATTGCCGCCCATGCCGACAGCGTCCAGGTGGCGGTTGCCGCAAACTTCACCGCGCCGATGCAAAAGATCGCGGCGCAGTTTGAGATCGACACTGGCCACAAGGCTGAGCTGTCGTTCGGCTCCACCGGCAAGCTGTATGCGCAGATCAGCCATGGCGCACCTTTCCAGGTTTTGCTGGCAGCCGACGACAAGACGCCGGCGCGGTTGGAGCGCGAGGACAAGGTGGTGCCGCAATCGCGCTTCACTTATGCCATCGGCACGCTGGTGCTCTGGAGCGCGCACGCCGGCACAGTGGACGCTCAGGCGCAGGTGCTCAAGACCGGTACTTTCAAGCACTTGGCCATGGCTAACCCCAAGCTCGCGCCGTACGGTCTCGCTGCTGTTCAGACCATGGAAAAATTGGGGGTCGCAAAAGCGTTGCAGCCGCGATTCGTGCAAGGCGAGAACATGGGTCAAACCTACCAGTTCGTGGCCAGCGGAAACGCCGAACTGGGCTTCGTTGCCTTGTCGCAAGTCATGGTTGACGGCAAGATCTCCAAAGGATCTGCCTGGCAGGTGCCGCCCCACCTGCACGACCCGATTCGACAGGATGCGGTGCTGCTGGACAACGGCAAAAACAATCCTGCCGCGCAAGCGCTGATGGACTACCTGAAGGGCGACAAGGCCCGCGCGGTGATTCAGACGTACGGCTACAGCTTCTGACGAGAGCGAGCAGCTCACCACTCTGGCCTTACCTTCGATGCCGCTCACCCTGCCGATTTCCAGCGCCGATTGGGCCGCCGTAGGCCTCACGCTGCGCTTGGCAGGCACCACCATGGTGCTTTTACTGGTGCTGTGTACGCCGCTGGCATGGTGGCTGGCGAGGACCAAGTCACGCTGGCGTGGGCCGGTTTCCGCTGTGGTGGCGCTGCCATTGGTACTGCCGCCCACCGTCATCGGCTTCTACTTGCTGGTCGCGCTAGGCCCGAACGGCCCGCTAGGACAGCTCACGCAGTCCATGGGGTTGGGCACCCTGCCCTTCACGTTCTGGGGGCTGGTGCTGGGCTCCCTGATCTATTCGCTTCCTTTTGCCGTGCAGCCCCTACAAGGCGCGTTCGAGGCCGTTGGTGACCGACCGCTGGAAGCGGCCGCCACTCTGGGCGCAGGGCCGCTGGATCGCTTTTTCACCGTGGCCATGCCGCTAGCGCGCGGCGGGTTCGTCACCGCAGCCATTTTGAGCTTTGCACACACGGTGGGCGAGTTCGGCGTAGTGCTGATGCTCGGCGGCAACATTCCCGGTGTCACGCGGGTCGTGTCTGTGCAGATTTACGACCATGTGGAGGCGCTGGAATACGGACAAGCGCACTGGCTCTCTGGCGGCATGGTGGTGTTCTCGTTCATTGTGCTGCTGGGCCTGAACTTCACGCGGCGCGCAAGGCTGATGCCATGAGCGTGCTTCAAGCCACTGACGTCGCGCCGCAAGACGGCATTCATGCGCGTATCAAGCTGAAGCGTGCGCAGTTCACGCTCGATGTGGACCTGCACTTGCCGGGTCGAGGATTCATCGCACTGTTCGGCCCGTCGGGTTGCGGCAAGACCACGTTCTTGCGCGCGCTGGCGGGCCTGGAGCGGGGCCGGCCCGGTCAAGTGCGGGTAGGCGGCACCGTCTGGCAAGACGATTCCGCGGGTATCTGGGTGCCCACACATCAACGCGCCCTCGGCTATGTGTTCCAGGAAGCGAGCCTGTTCGATCATTTGAGCGTGGGCGCCAACATCAGCTACGGGCAGAAACGCGCCACGACCGCAAGGCACATCGCTGCCCATCTGGGGGTGGAAGCAGTGGAGCGCGCCATTGATCTCCTGGGCATTTCCCACCTGCTGGACCGGCGCCCTGCGACGCTTTCGGGCGGGGAGCGCCAGCGCGTCGCCATCGCGCGCGCGTTGGCCGCGCAGCCGCGGGTGTTGCTGATGGACGAACCGCTCGCCGCGCTGGACAGCGCTCGCAAGGCTGAAGTTCTGCCCTATCTGGAGGCGCTGCAGCGCACTCTTGACATTCCTGTGCTCTACGTCAGCCATGCGCTGGACGAGGTGGCACGCCTGGCCACACACCTGGTCCTCCTGGACGCAGGGAGCGCGCGCGCCAGCGGCAGCGCCGAGCAGCTGCTCGGCCGGCTTGATCTGCCGATGGCCCAAGGCGATGCAGCGGCCACCATCATTGAAGGGGTGCTCGTACACCACGACGCGGCGGAACACTTATCAACCGTGGCCTTTGCGGGCGGAGAACTGCTGGTGAGCAGCAGCGCCGAGCGCAGGCCAGGGCAAAGGCTCCGACTGCGAATTCAGGCGCGCGACGTCAGTCTGACGCTGCAGCATCAGAAGCACACCAGCATCCTCAACATCTTGCCCGTGACCGTGGCAGAAGTTCGGGAAGACAGCACGGGCCAGTGGATGGTCGCACTGGATGCGGGCGGGGCGCGGCTGGTAGCACGCATCACCCAGCGCTCGCTATTTGCACTGGGCGTTGCGCCCGGCCGCGCGCTGTTTGCGCAGGTGAAAGGTGTAGCGCTGCTCGATTAGTTGCGTCTTGCACGCCATGGTTGGCGCGCATTTGTCCGCGTTAACCCTCAGGCACTTCGCCAAAACCCCAAATTGTCAGAATAAAAAAGCAGTTCCGCCGCCGCGAAGTGGTCCGACGCCCCTCAGTGGTTCGTAGAATTCCCCGGTTCGCTTCTTATCAGGAGCGCCGCACTCCTCCCTGCGAGCACCAGCTCGAGAACGGGCGCGACCACCATCGTGCACAGCCAGCGCATTTTTGGAGATCCCATGCAGGCACTACTCAAACTTTCCAAAGGCATCGATTCGCTCAATGCGTTTGTCGGCAGACATTGCATCTGGCTCATCCTGGCCGCCACCGTCATCAGTGCCCTCAACGCCGTGGTACGCAAGGTGTTCGATTACAGCTCGAACGCCTTTCTCGAGGTGCAGTGGTATTTGTTTGCATGGTCATTTTTGATCGCTGCGGGCTACACGCTGCTGCAGCGCGAGCATGTGCGCATCGACGTGCTCAACAGCCGCCTGTCCAAGCGCACGCAAGTCTGGATCGACATCGTAGGCTTTGCGCTTTTTCTCACCCCGGTGTGCCTGCTGGTGCTGTACTTGGGCATACCGATGGTGGTGTCGAAGTTCCAGTCGGGCGAAATCTCCGGTAACCCCGGCGGGCTGATCCGATGGCCGGTGTGGCTGGCATTACCGCTGGGTTTCGTGCTGCTGATGCTGCAGGGCTGGTCAGAGCTGATCAAGCGCGTGGCTTTCCTCAAGGGCCTGGGGCCGGACCCTATGGGCCGGTTGACGAGCAAGAGCGATGAGGAGGCGCTGGTCGAAGCCCTGCGCGAGCGAGCTGAACAAGAAAACCAGGCCACTGCGGGCGCAGTCCCCCGCTAAAAGATCGGAACCCGCTGTCATGGAATTCGTTTCTGCCAATTTCGCCCCCATCATGTTTGTAGGCTTGGCCTGCTTTCTGATTCTGGGCTTCCCCGTCGCATTCAGCCTGGGCGCATGCGGTCTTTTCTTTGGCTTGGTGGGCATTGAGTTTGGTGTCTTCCCGGCAGTCATCCTGGCTTGGCTACCCGAGCGGCTGATCGGCATCATGGCCAACGACACGCTGTTGGCCGTGCCGTTCTTTACCCTGATGGGCTTGGTCCTAGAGCGCAGTGGCATGGCCGAGGATTTGCTCGACTCAATCGGCCAGGTGTTTGGACCCATGCGCGGCGGCTTGGCGCTGGCTGTGATCTTCGTGGGCGCGCTGCTGGCTGCGACCACTGGCGTGGTCGCAGCATCGGTCATCTCCATGGGCCTCATCTCCATGCCCATCATGCTGCGCTACGGCTACAGCAGGCCATTGACCAGCGGGGTGATCGCCGCCTCGGGCACGCTGTCGCAGATCCTTCCACCATCGCTGGTACTGATCATCATGGCCGACCAGCTCGGCCGCAGCGTAGGCGACATGTACAAGGGCGCGTTCGTTCCGGCTTTGATCTTGGTAGGCCTGTACGTGCTGTGGGTGATGCTGCTGGCGATCTTCAAGCCGCTTGCTGTACCCGCACTGCCCCCGGAGGCGCGCACCCTTCGTGAACCCGATGGCAGCGCCGGTTACGCGTCGCTGGCGGTGGTGATGGGCATCGCGACGGCGGTGACGATGGTGTTGGTGCTGCAAATGGCCAACATCCACACTTGGTGGCAAGGCCACTTGGTTGAAATAGTGCCGACCGACGAGAAGGTAGTGGTGGCCGCGTGCGGCGGAGCGTTCATTGCATGGGCGATCGCCGTCTTCAATCGCTTCACGCGCATGGGGCTGCTTTCCAAACTGGCCGAGCGTGTCACCTTTGTGCTGATCCCGCCGTTGCTACTCATCTTTCTGGTGTTGGGCACCATCTTCCTGGGAGTCGCTTCGCCTACCGAAGGCGGTGCTATGGGTGCCATGGGTGCCATCATTCTGGCGCTGCTACGCGGGCGTCTGTCGTGGTCGCTCATGCGCCAGGCTCTGGCGTCCACCACACGACTGTCGTCGTTCGTGATGTTCATCCTGATTGGCGCCACCATCTTCAGCATGGTGTTCCAGGCAGCCGATGGCCCGCGCTGGGTGGAGCACCTGCTGTCTGATCTGCCAGGCGGTCAGGTGGGCTTCCTGATCGTCGTCAACGTGATGATTTTCTTCCTCGCGTTCTTCCTGGACTATTTCGAGCTGTCATTCATCGTGGTTCCGCTGCTAGCTCCCGTGGCTGACAAGTTGGGCATCGATCTGATCTGGTTTGGCGTGCTGCTGGCGGTGAACATGCAGACGTCGTTCCTCCACCCGCCCTTCGGCTTTGCGCTGTTCTTCCTGCGTTCCGTGGCCCCTGAAAAACCTTATGTGGACCAGGTCACGGGCAAGGTCATGGACCCGGTGACGACCATGCAGATCTACAAGGGCGCCATTCCATTCGTGTTCATCCAGCTGATCATGGTGGGCATCCTGATCGCCTACCCGGGCCTCGTGACGGGAAATCTGGACAAGAAGGTCGATGTGAACATGAAGGCCATCGGCGCGCAGATGATGCAAGACCTCAACCAGGCAGACGACGGTTACGCAGACTATGGCGAGCAGGTACCTACGTTTGGCTCCGGCCCCGTCACCGGCACAGACGGTACGACTGCACCCGCCACGCCCGAGCCGCAGGCGGTACCGGCCGAAGCGGATGACGCAGCCCAGGCGATGCAAGACGCGTTGAAACAATCCGCGCCTCCTGCTGGAGGCCGCAGCCAGTAGCGAAGGGAGGGGACCCACGCAGAACGTTTCAGCGCCCCCCTCTTTGAGCAAAAAGCGCCTCCAGCGCAATGCCACCAAGCGCGAGTAGCTATTAAAATAGTAGCGAAAACAAGCTTATCTGCGAGCGCTGAGATTGCGGTTTGATTCCCCCCAAACGGCTAGGTACCGCTATTTTCCGCTCGGCAAAACTGAGGCGTCACGCATAAAAAAACCGCAGCAAAGCTGCGGTTTTTTGTGCTTCTGCACAGAGCGCCGAAGCGCCCCGGCGTAGTGCAAGCTCAGATCTTCACGCTGTTCATGTACTGATTGAACGGGAATTCCGAGAAGCGGTTCCACAGGATCTGATCACGTTGGAACGCGCGCATGTCCTGGTGAATTTTCTTGAACTCGGGCGACTTGGCCTCGTGCTCGGCAAACACTTCCATACAGGCCTTGAAACCGGCATCGTTCACGGCCTTCGGGAAAGCCTTGAGCTGCGTGCCACTGGCTACCAGGCGTTTGAGCGCCGGCGGGTTCAGCGCCATGTACTTAGACGTACCGTCGGCAGCCGCCACAGCCGCTGCGGCCTTGACGATGGCCTTGTTCTCGGGAGACAGCTTCTCAAAGGCCTTGTTGTTGATGAAGAACTCAAGATCGGCGCCGCCTTCCCACCAGCCGGGGTAGTAGTAGTACTTGGCGACCTTGTTGAGGCCGAGTTTTTCATCGTCATATGGGCCAACAAACTCAGCGGCATCCAGCGTGCCCTTTTCCAGCGCCTGGTACACGTCGCCCGCAGGCAGGTTCTGCGCGATCACGCCCAGCTTGGCCATGCCCTCGCCGAACACGCCTCCGCCCATGCGCATCTTGAGGCCTTTCAAATCCTCGGGTGTCTTGATCTCCTTGCGGTACCAACCGCCCATCTGGGTAGTGGTGTTGAGCGCGCTCAAGGTCTGGAAGTTGTAGTTCGAGAAGAACTCGTTCATCAACTTGCGACCGTTGCCGTGATCCTTCCAAGCGGCATTCTGCAGCGCGGTCAGGCCGAACGGCACGGCGCAGCTAAAGGCAAAGCTCGGGTCTTTTCCGGTGAAGTAGTAGGCCGCGGTCATGGCCATTTCAATGGTGTCTTTCTCCAGGGCATCCACCACGCCGAAAGCCGGCATCAGCTCGCCCGCAGCGTGCACGGAGACCTCAAACTTGCCGCCAGAGAGTTCTTTGACGGTTTCGGAAAATTTCACCGCCGAACCGAAAATAGTGTCCAGCGATTTCGGAAAACTGGCAGCGAGGCGCCAGCGCACGGCAGCCTGAGCATGCACGGCAGGGGCGACCCCTGCGGAGAGCACGCCAGCAATGCCGGCATTCTTGATGAGGTAACGTCGATCCATATAAACCTCTCGGTAAACAGGTTGCGAAACGCTAACACGCTAACACGCCGTTACG
>JBBSRE010000009.1:0-19733 GCA_038243365.1 Burkholderiales bacterium
AGAACGCATGGCATCGTTTGCATTCGTCTTTCCCGGCCAAGGCTCGCAATCTGTGGGTATGTTGGACGGCTGGAGAGACCATCCCGCAGTCGCAGGCGCGCTGGCCGAAGCGTCGGACGCTCTGGGCGAAGACTTGGGCACGCTGATCCGCGAAGGCCCTAAGGAAGTCCTGGCGCTGACCACCAATACTCAGCCCGTCATGCTGGTGGCTGGCGTGGCGGCATGGCGCGTGTGGCAGCAAGACGGTGGAGGTGATATGCCGATGGCTTTGGCGGGCCACTCGCTGGGCGAGTACTCGGCGCTGGTTGCGGCGGGCGTGCTGACCTTGGCGCAGGCTGCCCCTCTGGTACGTTTGCGAGCAGCGGCCATGCAGCAGGCGGTACCCGTGGGTACCGGTGCCATGGCGGCGATTCTGGGTCTCGACGCTTTGAAAGTAATTGCTGTCTGCGCAGAAATTTCAAGCGCGGGGGGGCAAAACAGCCCTGAAGTGGTAGAGGCGGTGAACTTCAACGATCCTTCGCAGACCGTGATCGCCGGTAGCAAGGCGGCGGTGGAAGCCGCATGCGACGCGCTCAGGGCGGCAGGCGCTAAACGCGCTTTGCTGCTGTCGGTGTCGGCGCCGTTCCACTCAAGTCTCATGCGGCCGGCTGCCGAAGCGCTTCGTGAGGCACTGGCGGGAATCAGCCTCGCCGCGCCGCAGATTCCTGTCATCAACAACGTCGACGTCGCAGTCCAGACCGACCCCGACGCTATTCGCGATGCCCTCGTGCGACAGGCTGCCGGCCCGGTGCGTTGGGTGGAATGTGTGCAGCAGCTCAAGATGGCCGGTGCAACGCACGTCATCGAATGCGGTCCGGGCAAGGTGCTGGCAGGCCTGGTGCGCCGTATCGACCCTGAGCTGACAGGCGCTGCGCTTTACGATCCGACCTCATTAGAACAAGTCAAGGAGCTCCTCGCATGACCCCTACCGCTGACACCAACCACAGAAAGCCGGGTGTTGCGCTGGTGACCGGCGCATCGCGCGGCATTGGCGCTGCCATTGCAAAGGAGCTTGCGCAGCGCGGCTACCAGGTGATCGGCACTGCCACCACCGCAGACGGCGCCAAGCGCATCAGCGACACGCTGGCATCGCACATCGGTTGCCGGGGCGCAGAGCTGAACGTGAACGACGCTGCAGCTGTGGATGCGCTGATGGACGGCATAGTGAAGGAGCAAGGCGGCCTGCACGTGCTGGTGAACAACGCCGGTATCACGCGCGATCAACTCGCCATGCGCATGAAAGACGACGACTGGGATGCCGTTCTGGGTACCAACCTCAGTGCGGTCTTTCGTGTCAGCCGCGCAGCCATTCGCCCGATGATGAAGCAGCGCTTTGGCCGCATTATCAGCATCACCAGTGTGGTCGGAGCATCGGGCAACGCTGGCCAAGCCAACTACGCGGCAGCCAAAGCTGGCGTTGCCGGCATGACGCGTTCGCTGGCGCGGGAGCTGGGCAGCCGAGGTATCACCGTCAATTGCGTGGCGCCAGGCTTCATCGATACCGATATGACCTCTGGCCTCCCCGAGGCGCAGCAAAAAGCGTTGCTTGATCAGATCCCTCTTGGTCACCTCGGCCTTCCGGCGGACATCGCACATGCGGTGGCTTACTTGGCTTCACCAGAGGCCGGCTATGTGACTGGGCAGGAGCTGCACGTCAACGGCGGCATGTACATGTAAATTTGCGCGTTTGGTTCTCCTGTCCCCCGGAGGAAACGGTGACAAAACGCATCGGTGAACCCGGCTAGAATCCTTTAACTACCAACATCAGAGTGAACCCATGAGCGACATCGAAGCACGCGTCAAAAAGATCATTGCCGAACAACTCGGCGTTGAAGAAACCCAAGTCACCAGCGAGAAGGCTTTTGTGGCTGACCTCGGCGCCGACTCGCTCGACACCGTCGAATTGGTGATGGCACTGGAAGACGAATTCGGTATTGAGATTCCCGACGAAGACGCCGAGAAGATCACTACTGTGCAAAACGCCATCGACTACGCCACGTCTCATCCGAAGGCTTGAGCGGCGCGCAGCGCCGCGCTGAGCGAACAGTACAAGGGTTTTACGCATGAGCCGTCGTCGCGTTGTCGTGACCGGCCTGGGGTGCGTCTGTCCCGTGGGCAACACGGTGGAAGACGCCTGGGCCAACCTGCTAGCCGGCCAATCCGGCATCGACCTCATCACCAAGTTTGATACGTCGAACTTCTCCTGCAAGATTGCGGGCGAGGTGCGTGGGTTCGATCTGGAGTCCTATCTCAGCGCCAAGGACGCGCGGGGCATGGATTCGTTCATCCATTTCGGCATTGCAGCAGCTGCGCAAGCGGTTGCGGATGCTGGCCTGCCCACCGGCGCGGACCTTGACGATGATCTTGCTACTCGCATCGGTTGCGTCATCGGTTCTGGCATCGGCGGCCTGCCGCTGATCGAAAACACGCACGCCGAACTGGAATTGCGTGGTCCGCGCCGCATCACTCCTTTCTTTGTGCCTGCCTCCATCATCAACATGGTGGCTGGGCATGTGTCCATGCGGTTCGGCTTCAAGGGCCCAAATCTGTCGGTCGTCACGGCGTGCACCACGGGCCTGCACTGCATCGGCGAGGCAGGTCGCATGATCGAGTACGGCGACGCCGATGTGGTGGTCGCTGGTGGAACTGAAGCCACTGTGTCGCCTTTAGGCGTAGGCGGCTTTGCCGCCATGCGTGCCTTGTCGACCAGGAACGACGATCCCAAGGCCGCCTCTCGTCCTTGGGACCGCGACCGTGACGGCTTCGTCCTCGGCGAGGGTGCCGGCGTAGTGGTGCTCGAAGAATATGAACATGCCAAGGCCCGCGGCGCCCGCATTTACGCGGAGCTGAGCGGCTATGGCATGAGCGCCGATGCGGGCCACATGACCGCGCCCAACATGGACGGCCCTCGCCGCGCCATGCTCAATGCCTTGCGCAACGCGGGTGTGAACGCAGACGAGATCGATTACCTCAACGCGCACGGCACGTCCACCCCTCTGGGGGATGTGAACGAAACCCATGCCATCAAGGCGGCCTTTGGCGAGCACGCGCGCGACCTGGTGGTCAGTTCGAGCAAATCCATGACAGGGCATTTGCTGGGCGGCGCTGGCGGCATCGAGAGCATCTTCACCATCCTGTCGCTGTATCACCAGAAGGTCGCACCCACGATCAACCTGGATCACCAGGATCCGGAGTGCGATCTGGATTACTGCGCCAACGTTGCGCGCGACATGAAAGTAGACGTCGCGATGAAGAACAATTTTGGCTTTGGTGGCACCAACGGGGCCTTGGTGTTTCGCCGCATCTGACGCGCGCACGCCTGGTGCGTCGCCTGTCCTGACTGGTGGTCGAACCCACGGAAGTGAATCATGGCCAGCGCAGGCACCATCCGCTTTCCTGCGCCAGCAGCGACATTTCGGGTCTTACGCAGCCGCTTTCTTGCCATCGCACTCGTCATCTTGCACGGCATGGCGATGGCCAACCTGCTCGCATGGTTCTACTGGGCCGCGCGGCCAGCACCTGTCACGATCGCCCTGGCGCTCCTCGCGTGGTCGGCGACTGCGTTTCTTTCTGCGCGTGCCTGCTACCGGCCGCCAGAGGGTTGGCTCACGTGGGACACAGAGGGCTGGAATTTCCAGCGCGACCACGGCCCCCGCCCCAAGGCTGGCACCAGTCGCGAGCCCGTATCCCTGGGCTTGTCCGCCGAAGTGGCATTTGACCTGCAGTTCTGCATGATGCTGAAGTTCGGGAAAGCAGCTCGGCTGCATTGGGTCTTGGTCACCCGCAAGCACGACTCCTTCAACTGGCTGGCTCTGAGGCGTGCGGTATATTCTCCGGCCATGGCAGTGCGCCTGCCCGACCGGGCCGACGAGGTCGGCGCCTTTCCTCCGGCCTGATCGCCACGCACCCACAAGCCAGCGGCTTACGCGCCAGGCGCTCCGCGCATTCCTTCATGAACGATCCCCATCCTGCAGACCTCCCGGCGCGTGCGCCCGACGCCGATTTTGAGCTCGTGCAGCGGACCGTGGCGGGAGACCAGCGTGCCTACGAATTGCTGGTCATCAAGTACCAGCGGCGCATCGAGCGGCTGATCGGTCGCATGGTGCGCGATACGGACCTGATTCCCGATATCGCGCAAGAAACCTTCATCCGGGCCTACCGCGCACTGCACCAGTTCCGTGGCGAAGCGCAGTTCTACACCTGGCTCTACCGCATCGCTGTCAATACCGCCAAGAAGTTCCTGATGGACCTCAAGCGCAACCCCGTGGTCTACGAAGGTGCGGTCTCTGGGGACGACGACGATGAAACTTACCGGCCCAGACACGAACAAAGTACGGACGAGACGCCCGAAACCGTGCTGGCGGCACAGGAAATCGCGCAAGCTGTCAACGCCGCCATGGAAGCGCTTCCGGCAGATCTGCGTCAGGCAGTGACTTTGCGAGAGATCGAGGGACTCAGTTATGAAGAAATTGCGCAAGTGATGGAGTGCCCGATTGGAACGGTGCGTTCGCGCATATTCAGGGCGCGTGAGGCGATCTCTCAGCGCGTCAGACCTATGCTGGAAAACCAGACGGGCAAACGGTGGTAGCGATGGCGGGATTAGAAGGTGCGGTAGGCGCAATCAGCCCACAGGTGACAACGGGCAAGAAGGTGAAGACCATGGAAAAGCAATCAAACAGGCATGAACTGCTTTCGGCGCTCGCAGATGGTGAGCTCGGAGGCAACGAAATCGAGCAAGCGCTGGCGTTGTGCGCTGAAGACGATCACCGGTGCTGGCAAACGTACCAGCTGATCGGTGATGTGTTGCGTGCCCCTTCTCTTGCGCATTGCAGCGATCCGGCGAAGCTGATTGAGGGGCTGCGCAGCGCCGTGAGGCAAGACCATCTCGGCACCCAGATGGCCGTGGAGCAGGGCGCTTCCTTGCCTCTGGGGACGATCGGTACTGCCGCCAACGACTCCGTGTTCCGGTGGAAAATGGTGGCGGGTTTTGCATCATTGGCGGCGGTTGCGGCCATTGGCTGGAACTCTTTCAATGAGTGGAGCGGCACGTCTGCAGCAGGTGCCCAGCTGGCGTCTACAGCACCTGCGGCCAATTTGGCGCCAGTGGTCGCCAATGCGCCGAACGCGTCCATCCTGCAAGCAAACGCAGTCCCCCAAGTGATGATTCGTGATCCTCGATTGGATGAGCTGCTCGCTGCGCACAAGCAGTTCGGCGGCGCCAGCGCGCTGCAGATGCCGGCCGGTTTTTTGCGTAACGCCACGTTCGAGACACCACAACAGTGAGCCTGGTTTGACCATGGTGGGTCGTATGCGCGCACTGGCAGCGGGCCTGGTCGGCGCTGCAGGGCTTTGTGCTGGCTTTTCAGCGGCCGCTCAAGCAAGCGTCCCGAGTCAGGCTGAGCTTGTGCAGGCCGCGGACCCGGCTTCGCACGCGTCACGTCAGCTTCAGTCGAAAAGCAATAGCTCAAGCCCGGGCAGCATAGATGGCGCGGGCGATGCTGCGCTCCCGGAGGACGTGGCCGGCTGGATCACGCGGCTTCGGCGTGCAGCTCAGCAGCAAAGCTACAAGGGCACCTTGGTGGTGACGACGGATGCGGGCAATGTGGCTGGCTCGCGTGTCTGGCATGCCTGCCGCGATGGCCAGCAGATTGAGCGAGTGGACGTGCTCGATGGACCGGCGCGCACCGTGTTTCGCCGCGACGGCGAGATGCGAACCTTCCTGCATGCCTCGCGCGAGGTCACGGAAGGCGAAGTAACCGCCACCGCGGTGTTCCCGAAACTATTGCCAGCTCAGGCCGAAAGACTCGATGCTCTCTACCGTGCGCAGCGCAAAGGCGTTGAACGCGTGGCGGGCCACGAGGCCGATGTGGTGTGGCTGGTGCCCCGCGATACCCTGCGCTTCGGCTACCGAATCTGGAGTGAGCGTCACACCGGTCTGGTGCTGCGCGTGCAAACGGTGCAGGGAGACGGCCAAATTCTTGAACAGATCAGTTTTCTGGAGCTCGATCTGACCACGCCTGTGCCCTTTGATCGATTGTCGCAAGCGATGGATGATGTCACGGGCTACAGCCGGCTGCCCGCTGAGGTCGTGAAAGGGAGTGTCTCTCCAGCGCATTGGCGACTGCGGTCGGCGGTGCCGGGCTTCGCGTTGCAGGGCTGCCGAGGCTCGAGCACGCAAACCAACACCACGCAATGCAATTACGGCGATGGACTCACCAGCGTGTCGGTTTTTTTTGAATCGTTTGGTTCGGGAAGTCCCCCGCGAGCCGCCGCTCGATGGTCCGCGGGCGCGACAAGGGCGATCGCCAGACCACTGGATGCAAGTACCTGGCTGACAGTGGTGGGTGAGGTGCCCACTGTGACGCTAGTGATGTTTGCCGAGCGGCTGGAGCGCAACGAGCGTTAGGTTCACGGCGCATTCTTTGGTGTCGAGCAAGGAACCAAATGCACAGTTTTGATTTCCTAGTCTGTACATGCGTTTGGCGCATGCAGGATTCAAAAGGTTAGAAATGATGAAAAAACAATGGACGAAAATCAGCACCTGGACTGCGACAAGCGTGCTTACCGTGGCCGTTTCGGTCGGTGTCGGGATGAGCAGTTTCTCTCCGACGCCGGCCCGTGCGCAGGCCAATGCCAGCGTGGTACGCGGTTTACCTGATTTCACCGATCTCGTGGACCAGGTCGGGCCATCGGTCGTGAATATTCGCACGCTGGAAAAGGTGGCCACTCGCCCCACTGGCGGCGCCATGGACGAGGACATGCTCGAGTTCTTCAAACGCTTTGGCTTGCCGATGCCCAATATGCCCAACGGGCCTGGCGGCTCGAAGCGTGGGCCGCCAGGCGCGCAGCCTGATCAGGATCAGCCTCGTGGACTGGGCTCCGGTTTCATCCTGAGTTCCGATGGCTACGTGATGACGAATGCGCACGTCGTTGAAGGTGCAGAAGACGTGATCGTGACACTCACCGACCAGCGGGAGTTCAAGGCCAAGATCATTGGTTACGACAAACGCAGCGACGTCGCGGTGGTGAAGATTGACGCTACCGGCCTCCCGTCGGTCAGGGTGGGAGACGTAAGTCGTCTGCGCGTGGGCGAATGGGTGATGGCGATCGGCTCGCCCTTCGGCTTAGAGAACACGGTCACTGCGGGCATCGTCAGTGCCAAGCAGCGCGACACGGGTGACTACCTGCCTTTCATTCAGACCGACGTGGCGATCAATCCCGGCAATTCCGGGGGGCCGCTCATCAACATGCGCGGCGAAGTGGTAGGTATCAATAGCCAAATTTATTCGCGCTCTGGCGGCTTCATGGGCATCTCTTTCTCGATCCCGATTGACGAAGCCATCCGTGTCAGCGACCAGTTGCGCGCCACAGGGCGCGTCACGCGGGGCCGTATTGGGGTGCAGATCGGCCGTGTGACCAAAGACGTGGCCGAGTCGCTTGGCCTCGCAAAGGACAAGGGCGCGCTGGTTACCGGCGTTGAAGCCGGAGCTCCGGCCGACAAGGGCGGGGTCGAAGCGGGTGACATCATCACCAAATTCGATGGGAAGCCAGTCGACAAGATTTCCGATCTGCCCCGCATGGTCGGTAACACCAAGCCTGGCACCAGCAGCACCGTTACCGTGTTTCGCCGAGGCCAGACGCGCGACTTGACGGTGACGGTCGCCGAGATCGAGCCCGACAAGGCTGAGGCTGCTGCGCCCGCTGCAGAGCCGAAAGCCAAGAGTTCTCCTGCGGCGCAAAAGTTGGGACTGGCGGTTTCGGAATTGTCGGATGCCAAGCGCAAGGAATTGAAGATCAAGGGCGGCGTGCGCATTGATTCCACGGCAGATGCGGCTGCGCGTGCCGGGCTGCGCGAGGGCGACGTGATCTTGGCGGTGGCCAACACGGAAGTGACCAACTTGAAGGAATTCGAGGCGGCCATCTCCGGCGCTGACAAGTCCAAGCCGATCAACGTGCTGTACCGCCGCGGCGACTGGTCGCAGTATGTGCTGATCCGGCCTTCCCGTTGATCGGCTGGGCGCGCTGTAGCTTTTGCCTACAATACGCGCCCACGTACCGCTTTGTGCCTGCACAGGGCGCGTCCCGCGAGCGAGACGCGCCCTTTTTCATGCCTGCCGCGCCGCTGCTGCGCTTTCCGAGCCTCTCCTGTAGATGAACCACATTCGTAATTTTTCGATCATTGCGCACATTGATCATGGCAAGTCGACGCTGGCGGACCGCCTGATCCAGCGCTGTGGAGGTCTCGAAGACCGCAAGATGCAGGCCCAGGTGCTTGACTCGATGGATATCGAGAAAGAGCGCGGCATCACGATCAAGGCGCAGACAGCAGCGCTGCAGTACAAGGCGCAGGATGGGCAGGTCTACAACCTCAACCTCATCGATACACCCGGTCACGTCGACTTCTCATATGAAGTAAGCCGTTCGCTGTCGGCCTGCGAAGGCGCACTGCTGGTGGTGGACGCATCCCAGGGCGTCGAGGCGCAAACGGTGGCCAACTGCTACACGGCACTCGACTTGGGCGTGGAAGTGCTCCCGGTACTGAACAAGATGGACTTGCCGCAGTCGGACCCGGAGAACGCCAAGGCAGAAATTGAGGATGTGATCGGCATCGATGCGGAACACGCCATTCCCTGCTCGGCCAAGACCGGCATGGGCATTGATGAAATTCTGGAAGCCATCGTAGCCAAAATTCCGGCGCCGCGCGGCGACCCCAATGGCCCGTTGCGCGCCATGATCATCGACAGCTGGTTTGACACCTATGTGGGCGTGGTGATGCTGGTGCGGGTGGTCGACGGTCGCCTGCTCAAGGGCGAGCGTTTCAAGATGATGGCCACTGCCACCGTGTACAACGCCGACAACCTGGGCGTGTTCACGCCTGCCAACGAGCCGCGTGACCGGTTGGAAGCGGGGCAGGTGGGCTACATCATCGCCGGCATCAAGGAGTTGCAGGCCGCGAAGGTCGGCGACACGATCACTCTGGAGAAAAAACTCCCGAACAATGCGGGTCCTGCCGCAAAGGCGCTGCCGGGCTTCAAGGAAATCCAGCCCCAGGTCTTTGCAGGCCTGTACCCCACCGAAGCCAGCGAGTACGACCAGCTGCGCGACGCGCTGGAAAAGCTCAAGCTGAACGATGCATCACTGCACTACGAGCCGGAAGTTTCCCAAGCACTGGGATTCGGGTTTCGCTGCGGGTTTTTGGGCTTGCTGCACATGGAAATTGTGCAAGAGCGGTTGGAGCGCGAGTTCGACCAGGATCTGATTACCACCGCGCCCAGCGTGGTGTACGAGGTTCTTCTGCCGGACGGCGAAGTGCTGAAGGTGGAGAACCCTGCCAGGATGCCTGACCAAGGCAAGCTGCAGGAAATTCGCGAGCCTATCGTCACCGTGCATTTGTACATGCCGCAGGATTACGTGGGCCCGGTGATGACGCTGGCCAATCTGAAGCGCGGGGTTCAGATCAACATGGCCTACCACGGTCGTCAGGTGATGCTGACCTATGAGATGCCGCTCGGTGAGATCGTGCTGGACTTCTTTGACAAGCTCAAGTCGGTCAGCCGTGGGTACGCATCCATGGATTACGAGTTCAAGGAATACCGGGCGTCCGATGTGGTGAAGGTGGACATTTTGCTCAATGGCGAGAAGGTTGACGCGCTTTCCATCATCGTGCACCGCAGCCAGAGCCAATACCGCGGCCGTGCCGTGGTTGCCAAGATGCGCGAGATCATCAGCCGCCAGATGTTTGACGTTGCCATTCAAGCTGCCATCGGCGCCAACATCATTGCGCGCGAGTCGATCAAGGCGCTGCGCAAGAACGTGCTGGCCAAATGCTACGGCGGCGACGTCAGCCGCAAACGCAAGCTGCTTGAAAAACAGAAAGCCGGCAAGAAGCGCATGAAGCAGATCGGGTCCGTGGAAGTGCCGCAAGAAGCTTTTCTTGCCATATTGCAGGTGGAAGATTGATGCAGATGGTTCAGATATTCACGTCCTTGGTGCTGGCGGCATTTGCCGCTTACATCGGGGCCTGGTACTTTGGCTCCATCGAGGGCAACTTCGAACTGCTGTTGTTCCTCGCTACTGTCGTCACCGGTTGCTATTGGTTGGCGGAGCGTTTCTATTTTTATCCGCAGCGCAAGCGGGCTGCTGAAGCCATTGACGCGGCTGCGCAGGCCCGGCGTGCAGAGCTGGACCGCCAAGGCATTCGACGAGTCGATATCGACACGACCGAAGAGCAGCAACGAGCGCTGATACAGCCCTGGTGGCTGGACTGGACTGCCGGTCTCTTCCCGGTGATAGCCGCGGTTTTTCTGCTGCGCTCCTTTCTTTTCGAGCCGTTCAAAATCCCTTCTGGCTCCATGATTCCGACACTTCGGGTTGGGGATCTGATTCTGGTGAACAAATTCACCTACGGCGTGCGCCTGCCGGTGCTGCACACCAAATTGACACAAGGCAATGCCCCACAGCGGGGCGATGTGATGGTGTTTCGTTTTCCGCCGCAACCGTCGCTCGATTACATCAAGCGAGTGGTCGGACTTCCCGGTGACGAGGTGGCCTATCTGAACAAGCGCCTGACCATCAACGGCAAGGCGATCGACACCCAGGCAGTTCCTGATTTCTTCGAAGAAGACGCGATGCGCTACTTCAAGCAATTCAAAGAGCAGTTGGGTGCCCAACCGCACGGTCTGCTCAACAACGACGATGTGCCCACTTTCATTCAGGGTGCCAGCAACTTTGCGTACCGCCAGAACTGTCGCTACAGTGTGGAGGGTGTGGTCTGCAAGGTACCTGAAGGGCATTACTTCATGATGGGCGACAACCGCGACAACTCCCTCGATTCACGCTATTGGGGCTTCGTGCCGGACGCCAATATCGTGGGCAGGGCATTTTTCGTCTGGATGAATTTCGGTGACTGGAAGCGCATTGGTGCGTTCCATTGATCACAGTGCACGGCTTGCAGATTATTCCTAGGGGAGATTTAAAAAATGACAACACATCGCACGGTTAGTCGCTCACGTCAGCGCGGACTCTCTTTTATTGGCGTCATCATGATCGGCTTGATCGCGGTGGCGGTTTTTGCCATTGGTGGCCAGTCCGTGCCCGTGTTTCTGGAGTCGCATGAAATCCAGAAAGCAATCACTAAAGCGTCACGCGAAGAAACCACCGTGCCCGCCATTCGTGCCGCGTTTGACCGTGCCGCTGCGATTGACGATATTTTTACTATTTCTGGTAAGGACCTAGAGATTTCCAAGCGCGGCGACAAGATTGTGGTTCGCGCGAAGTACTCACGTGAAATTGCTCTGGCCGGCCCTGCGTATCTGGTCTATCGCTTCGATTTGCAATCCCAGTAGTGCCACCGTTATTGGCCGCGCTCCAGCAGCGCCTGCAGCATTCGTTTCACGACCCGGCTCTGCTTACGCGAGCGCTGGTTCACCGGAGCGCCAGTGCAGATCACAACGAACGCCTGGAGTTTTTGGGCGATTCAGTACTGAACTTGGCGGTTTCGAGCTTGCTTTATGAGCGCTTAGCCAGCCTGCCTGAAGGCGATCTCTCGCGTGTGCGTGCCAATCTGGTCAAGCAGGACACCTTGCACCGCCTGGCATTGGATCTGCGTCTGACAGACGTCCTGCGAGTCGGTGAAGGCGAGGCACGGTCGGGTGGCAAGAGTCGGCCGTCGATGCTCGCTGATGCGCTGGAGGCGGTCATCGGCGCCGTGTATCTGGACGCCGGCTTCGACGTGGCGGCACAGCTGGTGCGCCGTTTGTTTGCTGCCGTCGATATCAACCCGCAGATGCAGGCAGCGTCCAAAGATCCGAAGACGGCCCTGCAGGAATGGTTGCAGGGGAAGCGCCTCAAGCTGCCTTCGTAC
This sequence comes from Burkholderiales bacterium, assembly GCA_038243365.1. Lineage (GTDB taxonomy): Bacteria > Pseudomonadota > Gammaproteobacteria > Burkholderiales > Burkholderiaceae_C > Simplicispira. Next base: position 11,903 of record JBBSRE010000009.1, read on the forward strand.
GAGGTGGTGGCCACGCGCGGTGAAGCGCACAAGCAAGTGTTCGATGTGGAATGCACCGTGGCCGAACGCTCTCTTTCCGTGCATGGCAGCGGGCCATCGCGGCGTGCTGCCGAGCAGGCTGCCGCCGCTTGCATGCTCGAACAACTTCAACGTTCTTTCTCATGACCGACACCACCCACCAGCCAGAATCAGACAACGTCGGCGAGACGCCGCAAACTCCAAGCTCGCTTGACGCCATGCTTGCCGCCAGCAGGGCCGCGGGGGGAGTGGTCGAAGCGGGCGCTGTTGCGGCTGCAACGGATGGCCCCCCACCGGTGGAGGGCCAGCGCTGCGGCGTCATCGCCATTGTCGGCAAGCCCAACGTCGGCAAATCGACGCTGCTCAATGCCTTGGTCGGGCAAAAAATCAGCATCACATCCCGCAAGGCGCAGACCACGCGGCACCGCATCACCGGCATTCGCACCCAAGGCAACACCCAATTTGTTTTTGTCGACACGCCGGGCTTCCAAACGCGCCACGCCACAGCGCTGAACAAGTCGCTGAACAAGACAGTGATGGGCGCCATCGGTGACGTCGACCTCATTTTGTTCGTGGTGGAGGCGGGTACGTTCACGCTGGCGGATGCCAAGGTCCTGTCGCTGTTCAAACCCGGCATTCCGACACTGCTGATTGCCAACAAACTGGACAACATCCACCGCCGCGCCGAGATCGCCCCCTGGCTGAAAAGCATGCAGGAGCGCCACCCGTTTGCCGAGTTCGTCCCCATGTCGGCCAAGAACAAGAATGACGTGGAGCGGCTGTTTGGCATCTGCGAGAAATATCTGCCAGAGCAACCTTGGTGGTACGCGGAAGACGAGCTGACCGATCGCAGCGAAAAGTTTTTGGCCAGCGAGACTGTGCGCGAGAAACTGTTTCGCTTTACGGGCGACGAGCTTCCTTACACCTCGACCGTGATCATCGACCAGTTCAGTGAGGAAAAGAGCAAGACCCACAAGCGATTCGTGCGCATAGCCGCCACTATCGTCGTCGAGCGCGACAGCCACAAAGCCATGGTCATCGGTGACAAGGGCGAGCGTTTGAAGCGCATCGGCATGGAGACGCGGCAAGAGCTGGAGCGGCTCATGGATGCCAAGGTCTTCATTGAAATCTGGGTCAAGGTGCGCAGCGGCTGGGCAGACGACGAAGCGCGCGTGCGCTCCTTCGGCTACGAGTGATGATCACCCCCCTGTGGCGCTTTGCGCCTTCCCCCCTCTCCTGCGGGAGGGGCGACGACGCTGGTGGCCTGGCAAAGCCAGTTCCACAGCGTCCGCTGGCGTGGTCTGTGCCTCGACGTTCGGAGTGGTATTGGCAGCTGTCCGAGGGCTAGCGTGTGGCCGCGCGCCGCTTTTCCAATGAGCCGGCTTTCGTGCTCCACCGCTACGACTGGAGCGAGTCCAGCCTGATTCTGGAAGTGTTCACGCGCAACTTTGGCCGCCTGGCGTTGGTCGCTAAAGGCGCGAAAAAGCCAAGCTCCAACTTCCGTCCGGTGCTGCTGCTGCTGCAGCCGCTGCACCTGTCCTGGAGCCAGAGCACCGCCGAGGAGGCCGATATCCACACTCTCAAGGGCGCGGAGTGGGTGGGCGGCCACATCATGCCGCTGGGAGAGGCCCTACTCTCGGGCATGTACCTCAATGAGCTGCTGATGCGGCTGCTGGCGCGTAGCGATCCGCACGCCGGGCTGTTCGACCATTACGCAGCGGTGGTGCAGCTGCTCGCCAGTGCGCCCGCTCAGACGCTGGAGCCGGCGCTGCGACTCTTCGAGCTGGTGCTGCTGCGCGAGGTTGGCTTGCTTCCCGCGCTGGATCGCGAAACGCTCACCCACCAGCCACTGGTGCCAGAGCGTCGTTACGCCCTGGTACCGGAAGCCGGTTTGCGCAGCGCGGAACCCGGGGAGCGTGCCAGCGTGACCGCGGAGCACTGGCTGTCCCTGTCAGGGGCGCTTCAGCAAGGGGCCAGCTTCGGCGCCTTGCTGGGAGCCTGCACGCCGGTGGCGTCCGAACTCAAACCGCAGCTGCGCGCGCTGCTGCAATACCATTGTGGAAACCCCAGGCTGCGCACGCGTCAGTTCATGATGGACATCCAGTCCCTCTGATCGCTACAAGCGCTCTGTTTGCACCGCGCGCCGCCGCTCCGAAAATGACCATGCCCGATTCCATTCATCGCACTGCGCTTTCTGTCAATGTGAACAAGGTGGCCCTGCTGCGCAATACGCGGCACCTGGGCATCCCAAGCGTGGTGCGGGCGGCGCAAATTTGCCTGGAGGCAGGCGCGCAGGGCATCACGGTGCACCCACGCCCGGACGAGCGCCACATCCGCGCAGAGGACGTGTACGCGCTGGCCGATTTGCTCAAGCAGTGGCCTGGGCGCGAATACAACATCGAGGGCAACCCGTCACAGAACCTGATGGCGTTCATCCGGCAAGTACGGCCGCAGCAGGCCACCTTCGTTCCTGACAGCGAAGACCAGTTCACGAGCGACCACGGCTGGAGCTTCCCGCAGGATGCTGAGCGCCTGGCGCCGCTGGTGGCTGAATGCCGGGCGCTCGGCGTGCGCGTCAGTCTGTTCATGGACCCGGATCCTGATGCCATGCAGTGGGTTCGGGATCTGGGTGCCGACCGTGTCGAGCTCTACACAGAGCCTTACGCCGCCGCCTGGGGCACCCACCAGCAAGACGCCCAGTTGGAGCGTTACCGGGCTGCCGCCCAAGCTGCACTGGATGCAGGCCTCGGAGTGAACGCGGGGCACGACCTCAACCTTGACAACTTGACGGCCTTCATCCGCGGAGTGCCAGGCGTAGCGGAAGTGTCGATCGGCCACGCCCTGATTGCGGATGCACTGGAACTGGGCTACCAGGCCACGGTGCGAAGCTATCTGGATCGCATTGCATTGGCGTACCAAGCGAACTTGAAGCTATCATATTGATAGCTTCTTGCGCAATACCAGTAAGCGATAGAGGCCTATTTGACCAGAATTTTCTATGATTTACGGTATAGGCACTGACATTTGCGACGTGCGACGCATCGCTGCCAGCCTGGCGCGCCACGGCGACCGCTTTGCCGAGAAGGTGCTGGCAGAAGCTGAACTGCGCACTTGGCGTGAGCGCAGCCTGCGCTGGCCTGACCGGGGTGTGCGCTATCTGGCCACGCGATTTTCGGCCAAGGAAGCCTTCAGCAAGGCGATCGGGCTTGGCATGCGCATGCCCATGACGTGGCGCTCCTGTGAGGTGGCCAAACTGGCGAGCGGGCAACCGGTCATCGTGCTGCACGGTGCGCTCCAGACATGGTTCGACGAACGCCATTTGAGCGCGCACTTGAGCGTGACCGATGAATCCGACTACGCTGCAAGCTTCTGCGTTGTCGAGCAGCGCAGTGCGCCCGGCGAGCATTCACCATCTGTGCCCCAGTACGTTCCAAATTCCTGAACTCCCAACCCCCATTCTTCCTATGACCTCTCACGCCCCTCTTCTCATCGACGTTCCAGGCCTTGAACTGACCTCTGCGGACCGTCGCCGCTTAGCCCATCCGCTGGTAGGAGGCATTACCTTGTTCGCCCGCAACTGGAGCACGCGTGCCCAGTTGCTGGAGCTGGCCGCCTCCGTCAAGGAGGTACGGGGCGACTTGCTGATTTGTGTGGACCACGAGGGCGGCCGAGTGCAGCGTTTTCGCACCGACGGCTTTACGCAGCTGCCGCCCATGAGTTCGCTGGGTGAGATGTGGATGAACGACGGCAAGGGCGGCGCTGGCAGCGGCGCTATGCGCGCCCAGGACGCCGCCACGGCGGCAGGTTACGTGCTCGCGAGCGAACTGCGCGCGTGCGGCGTGGATTTCAGCTTCACGCCAGTGCTAGATCTGGACTGGCAGGCCGAGGCCGCCACCAGGGGCCATTCGCGCAGCAGCGTGATCGGCGACCGTGCGCTGCATGCCGACGCTCGCGTGGTGACTGTACTGGCACGCGCGCTGAGCCTCGGACTGTTGCAGGCCGGCATGGGCAACTGCGGCAAACACTTTCCGGGGCATGGCTTTGTCGAGGCCGATTCGCACACCGCGCTGCCCGTCGACCGGCGCAGTTTGACCGCCGTACTGCAAGACGACGCGGCGCCTTACGGCTGGCTGCGCAGCGCACTCAGTGCCGTCATGCCCGCACACGTGCTGTACCCGCGGGTTGATTCGCGTCCTGCGTGCTTCTCAACGCGTTGGATTCAAGACATCCTGCGCGCGCGCCTCGGATTCGAAGGAGCGGTCATCAGCGATGACCTCAACATGGAAGGCGCACGCGTGCTGGATGGTCGGGCCGTCAGCCACACCGAAGCGGCTGTCGCCGCGCTGCAGGCGGGATGTGATCTGGTGCTCTTGTGCAACCAGAGCGTGGGCGCAGGCGAGCCGATTGATGCGCTGCTCGACGGTCTTGGCGCCTTTCAACAGCGTGGCCTGTGGCAAGCCAACCCGGAAAGCGAGGAGCGACGCGTGGCTCTGCTGCCGCAAACACCGCCTGTTGCCTGGGATGAGCTGATGTTCCAGGCCCGCTATCAACGGGCACTGGAGCTGCTTCCCTGACTCTGCCCTAACTCACCCCTAAACGCACACCTTGGCCTGACTCAAGCCGAGTGATGGCTTCGCCCGCAGATCAGGCGCGGGTGCCCGGCATGTCGGGCTCTGACGGAGCTTCGGCCACGGCACCGGCGGCTGGCGCAGGGGAGGAGGGCTCGGAAGCCAACTCTTTCCCGGTCGTGCTCTGCGGCACTGCCTGACCGGGCCGCCAACGGCGCACCACGCGCTGAAACACCAGCGTGTTGGGAATCTGCAGCAAGGTGCCCGAGGTGTGCGGCGAGACATCTTCCAGCGTGGTGTAAAGCAGGTTGATGTCAATGACCCGACCACGCGCCCCGCCGGTGTCAGCCGTGTCCAGAATTTCAATCACGTCGCCCACGCGGAACGGCCCGACCGAGAAGATCAGCATCGCGCAGAACAGATTGGAGAGCACGCTCCACGCGGCGAAGAACGCCACCGCGCCCACGGTAGCAAAGCCCGTGAAAGCAGTCCACATGACCGCGGCCGAAACGCCCAGGCGTTCCAGCACCAGCAGCGTGGACGCCAGCAAGATGGCCCACCGAGACAGCCCGTTGGCCAGCATGATCATGTCGGCAGGCAGTGCGTAGTGCTCACTGGCGCGGCGTACCAGCCGCCGCAAGATGCGCTGCAGCAGCCAGGCGGCCATGATGATCAGCACGATCTGAAGCATCGGCACGATGACTTCCAGCCACTCGTGCATCCAAAAGGGCAGGTACAGCTTCAACGAATCGCGCATGCGGGTGCAGTGCCGGAATCGCCCAACAACAAGGGAGCTCGTGTGAAGACGCCCTGCATCACGATTCGCGTCGCAGGGCCGGGAACAGGATCACGTCGCGAATACTGGCACTGTCGGTCAGCAGCATCATCAGCCGGTCAATGCCAATGCCGCAGCCGGCGGCCGGCGGCATGCCGTACTCCAGGGCGCGCACGAAATCGTGGTCGTAGTACATGGCTTCGTCGTCGCCGCTGTCCTTGGCGCTGACCTGCGCAGAGAAGCGCGCAGCCTGGTCTTCGGCATCGTTCAGCTCGGAGAAGCCATTACCGAACTCGCGCCCGGTGATGTAGAGCTCAAAGCGTTCGGTCACTTCGGGCCGCAGATCGTTGGCGCGGGCCAGCGGGCTGATTTCGGTTGGGTGCTCCATGATGAACGTGGGCTGCCAGAGCTGGTCTTCCACGGTTTCTTCAAAGTACAGGACCTGCAGGCTGGCCAGCGTGCGCTTGGACAGGCCATGTTTGGCCTCACTCATGCCGAGCTTTTTGAGGGCACTGATCAGCCACTCGGCATCGTCCACGTGCGCACCTGCTTCGGTGAACTGGAAGATGGCTTCGCGGATGGTGAGACGCGCAAACGGTTGTGACAGATCGACAGCGCGGCCCTGGTAGGTCAGCTGAAGGCTACCTACCGCCTTTTGCGCTGCGTCGCGCACCAGCGCCTCGGTGAAGCCCATCAGGTCTTGGTAGTTCCAATACGCCGCGTAGAACTCCATCATGGTGAACTCGGGGTTGTGGCGCACCGAGATACCTTCGTTGCGGAAGTTGCGGTTGATCTCGAACACGCGCTCGAAGCCGCCGACCAGCAATCGTTTCAAGAACAGCTCAGGCGCGATGCGCAAGAACATCTCCTGGTCCAGCGCGTTGTGGTGCGTGGTGAACGGCCGCGCATTGGCACCGCCGGGAATCGGGTGCAGCATGGGCGTCTCGACTTCCAGAAAGTCGTGCTGCACCATAAAGTCGCGCATGCCGCTAATGGCCTTGCTGCGCGCGACGAAGCGCTGGCGGGCCGTCTGGTCCATCATCAGATCGACATAGCGCTGGCGGTACTTCACTTCCTGGTCCGCAATGCCATGGAACTTGTCGGGCATCGGCCGCAGGCTCTTGGTCAGCAGGCGCAGTTCAGTGACCTGGATAGACAGTTCGCCGGTACGCGTCTTGAACAGCGTGCCTTGCGCGCCGACAAAGTCGCCCAGATCCCAATGCTTGAAGGCTGAGTAGAGCTCTTCGCCCAGTGCATCGCGTGTGACATAGAGCTGGATGCGTCCGCCTTGGGTGCCCAGCGAGCCATCCTGAATCGTCGCGAAACTGGCCTTGCCCATCACGCGCTTGAGCATCATCCGGCCAGCCACGCTGACCTGCACCGGCGCTTCGGTCAACGCCTCTGCCGATTGCTCGCCGTGAGCGGTATGCAGATCGGCCGCATGGTGCACCGGCTTGAAATCGTTGGGGAAGGTGATTCCACCACCCTGAGCCTGCGCTTCACGCAACGCCCTCAGTTTATCGCGCCGCTCGGCGATCAGCTGGTTTTCGTCGGTGGCTAGGGGGGCGGTGGCGGCGGTTGGTTCGGACATGAAAAATGAAAGAAAAGATGCAGGTCGCCTGAGCGCAGCGCATTGGCGCGTGCGAGGCCAAACCGCTATTTTAGTTTTGATGGGGCGCAGCGTCGCTAGGGCGGCGCGCGGCGGCTCAGGCTTCCGGTACGATCCCGGTGCGCTCCAGCATGTCACCTACCAGCTCCAGCCGTACCAACGGGTTGTCCAGCCCCATCATTTGCTGCCTGAGCGTGACTGGCATGGGCAGCAACTCGCACCAGCGGTTGGCCACCCAGCCGCTGTCTGCGAGGGGGTCGGCAGCCGGCTCCACCACCGCATGATGGCCGTGGCGCTCGCGCAGGGTGGTCAGCACTGGCTCCAGTGCCAAGGCGGCAGGGGCAAGATGCTCGGGCACCGGGACTGCCATGTCGCTATCCAGCTGTTCGACATTAGCGACCCACAACCCACCCATGAGCTGGCGGCTGTGCTGAATTTCGAAGCGCGTGCTTCCAGTACAGCGTGCCAGCAGCAAGCCCGCTTGGGGTGATTCCAGAGTGTCGACGTGGGCCAGCGTACCTACAGTACAGAACTGGTCAACGGGCGAGTTGGCGCGGCGCACTTCCGCGCCGCTTTTCAGGCACACCACGCCGAACGGCGCACCCGCTTCGTGGCACTTGCGCACCATGGTGAGGTAGCGCACTTCAAACACACGCAGTGCGAGTACGCCGCCCGGAAACAGCACCGCTTCGAGCGGAAACAGAGGCAGGGACGAAAGAGAGAGCGAGGAGGTCATGCGGAAGGCCAGAGCGCTGGTGCCAGCAAATGCAAGGCGGCGAGAAGACTGAGGGGTTCGATTAGCGGAGAGCGAGAAGAAGGCGGTGACCGACTGGCTATCATCGTACGCTGAACCCGCAGCCT
>JBBSRE010000010.1:0-19523 GCA_038243365.1 Burkholderiales bacterium
AAGCTGCACATAGCTCTTGATGGAGCGCACCTTGTGCGCCGATGCCTGGTCGCCTTTCTCGGTGCTGTTGCGCTGCTGGAGGACCAAAAGCGCGTCCAGCATCGCCATCAGCGTGCGCACCGCCAGGATGGCGATCAGCGCCATGGCCACGTTGCTGACCACCGTGGCCAGGGCAGGGTTCAGGTGGGGAACATGCTCAATGCCCCGCTGCACCACCAGCCACGGGAGCATCCGGGCGAGGCAGTCGAGGACGGCGTCGTGCAGCATGATGTCGGTGGGCCACGTCTGCGCCCGCTGGCGCACCCGGCGCAGCGCTGGGACCACCACCCAGAACGCCAGCATGCGCACGCAGAAGGCGCCCAGCAGCATCACGGCCAAACCGAAGCCCGCCTGAATCCACGGCTCCTGGGACAAAACAAACGCGACCAACGGCCACTTGGACACGGAAGACAGATCGGATAGAGACAAGACAAGCACTTTCATTCAAGCAAACATGAACCGCACCATAGGCCATTTGGGCGACAGCGCTGCAAGGGTCGAGTCGGCCTTATGCGCCAGACAACGAAAAGCCCACGCACCCGAAATCGGCGCTAGGCTGCGCAGCTGCGGTTGGCCGAACGCCAGTCCATCCGGGCCAGGGCTCAGAGCCACCGCATTTTTTCAACTCTAGGAATGCTCATGTCCACTACCGGTGCTATCCGCTTTGTCCGCCCTTTTCGCTCTGCCCGCTCACTTGCATGGATCGCTGGCGTTGCCATGCTGAGCGCCACCATCGCCCAAGCGGAGGTGTATCCCAAGGAGTCGCTCATCAAGGTCGACAAGAAGGAAGCTGCCGGCGGCAAGGGCACGCTGATGGGTCAGTACGCCTTTACGCGCGACAAGCCCACCAAGGACCAGGCCATCAAGGAAATCAGCTGGCTGACCTTGCAGCCCGGTGACTCGGTCGGCTACCACAAGCACACCACCAACGAAGACACCTACATCATTATTTCCGGCACCGGAATTTTCAAAGACAAGGACGGTAGGGATGTCGCAATAAAGGCCGGCGACGTGACCATCGTTCGCAAGAACGAATCGCACGGCATTTCCAACACCGGCACAGAGCCGCTGGTGTTTGTGGACGTCATCGCAGAGCAATAACGCGATGCCAGAGGTCGGCACGGTGAGACGTGGCGGCCTCTCGCCGATGCCGATGCCGATGCTGATGCCGATGCCGATGCTGATGCCGATGCTGCACCTGCCCCGCAAGCGGCCGGCGCGCCCTCCGACACAGCTACATCTTCGCTTGCAGAACAATCAGTCGCAATGTGTACTGACCGGTCGATTTGGTTGGTATCTGACTCGTTGTAGCTGGAGACCTGATTGGCAAACCCTTTAAACCACTGGCGCCGCGCTGCGCTCAAAACCACCGCTGCGCTGGCCCTGGCCGCAGGCATAGCCGCTTGTTCCGGTGTAGGCACGCTCAATACGCTTACGCCCTCGTACGCTGCGGTGCAGAAAGATGTGGCCTACGGCAGCTTGCCGCGCCAGAAACTCGATATCTATACGCCCGAGGGCAAGGCGCCGCCTGGCGGTTGGCCGGTAGTGGTGTTTTTCTACGGCGGCTCCTGGAACACCGGCGAACGTGCCGACTACCACTTTGTGGGTGAAGCGATGGCCTCACGCGGAATCATCACGCTGGTGGCTGACTACCGCCTGTACCCGCACGTGCGCTACCCGGATTTCCTGATCGACAGTGCAGACGCATTGGACTGGGGGCTGGACCACGCAGCGGAGCTGGGCGGCAACCCGAAGCGCGTGTTCGTCATGGGCCACAGCGCCGGCGGTTACAACGCCGCCATGCTGGCGCTGGACCCGCGCTGGCTCTCGGCCAGTGGCCACAGCCCGAAAGAGCTGGCCGGCTGGATCGGCCTGGCCGGCCCCTACGACCTGTTCCCCACCAGTAACCCCGATGTGCAACCGGTGTTCTTTCACCCGAACTACCCGCCCGACTCGGAGCCCATCGATTTCATCAGTCCGGATGCGCCTAGAACGTTCGTGGCAGCGCCTGAACACGACAAGGTGGTAAGCCCCGAGCGCAGCACCAAGCAGCTCGCGCGCAAGCTGGCGGCGGCGGGTGTACCGGTGGTAATCAAGTCCTACGAACACGCCAGCCACATCACCTTGATAGGCGCTTTTGCCTGGCCACTGCGCTTTATTGCGCCGGTGCTGGACGATGTAGACGCGTTCATTCACTCGACTCCGCCGGTGCGCTGAGCCTTTGTGCCACCGCCCGTAGTCGCCGTAGCACGCCAAGCGGTATAAGCAAGCTTTGCCAAGCGCCACGATGGCCGAGAGCGACCTCGTCAGCTCTCCATCATCCGATCACCCCTTTTGAAAGCATCCATCATGAAAAAACTGCGTGTCACCCTGGAACTCGAGATGACCGTGCCCGACGACTGGGAGCTATCCGACACCTCCGAAGGCAGTCCCGTGCTCAAGCTGCCTGAGGGGGTCTACCTGGATATCACGGTGGAACCGCTGTTCGCCAGCGATCCGGAGGAGACCTGGTCCAGCACCGAGGACGAAGAAACGCTGAACGAAATCCTCGACATGGTAGACAGCGAGACCGTGCATTACGAGTTTGTGACGCACTAGCGCTCACGCAGGGCAGTCGTATGCGCGCTGCAATGGGCGCACCGCTCAACGCTCACGAGGAGCGTTGAGCGCAATGATTTTGATAGCTGCATGCGCTTGCTGAATGGGCGCTGCAGCGCTATTTGACTCAAATCTGGCAAGACACACCGCAGGGGATTTGATCTCCCGGATATCCCAGATGTCCCACCGCGATGAGGCGGCGCGCGTTGGTGAAGTCGCCAACGGGCTTGCGGTGCTGCGCTGCCCACTGGAGCGGCAAGCTTCACCTCGACCTGAACTGCCGGCCACAGAAAAGGACGCCTGCACAGCCCAAGTCAACTACTTTAAGTTTTGTGCAGTCGGCGACTATTTCGCTGGCAGATCCTCGAACGGCACACCTATGGCGATGGTTTGCTCGGGTGCATCCAGACTCATGTCCGATGCGATCATCACTGGCATGGGCGAGCCGGGGATCCATGTCAGGTTGCCGTCCTTGCCGATCTCGACACGCTTCTTGTGATAAAGCCCAACCGCCGGCACCAGGCTGATACCTTCATAGCCCGCAGGCACTTCAAATTCAAGCGAAACGCTACCGGCTTTGCCCACGGGCGCATATTCCGGAATGCTCGAGAAGACGCCTATGGCTTGGCCGCTGGGCGTGAGCAGTTGACCCCAAATCGTGTATGCGTAGCCCTCCACCATGTTGACGTAATGGACGGTGGCAATGATCTTGCCGCCCTTGCCCGGGAGGGACTGGCCGCCATCGGCCGCCGTTGCGACGACGCGAATACCCTGGATGGCGTGCAGCTGAATGGTCTGCGACGGATTGGTCAGGTCGTCCAGCTTTGCGACGACGGCACCGCCGGCTGTTCGACCCTTGAAGAGCTCCACCATCACCACATAGTCGATGTTGGATGGCGTCCGGTTCTGCGGAACCGGCAGATGAAGGGTCACATTGCCTGAAGAAGACTCAGGCGTGAACGTGACGGTGACAGCGTTGCCGACCCGGCTTTGCGTGCTGAGGTTGTAGAGCTGGCCGGAGGCTGTGTAAGCCTGCCCTGCGGACAGGCCCGTGTACGTCAGGACATCGCCAACGGTTCCGCCCAAGCGGGTGAAAAATCGGTTGTTGTCTGCCGTGTCAAGCGCAAGACCGGTCAGCGTCACGGCATCTTGCGCACGAGCAGTGCCGGGAGGCAGCACGGCGAACAAAGCCACAACGATGGCGCCGAGAAAGGAATTGCGGGAGAAGGCAGTTAATTTCATTGACATTCTTTCTGCAAGTTGAAGTGAAGCTGACGCCGAATTAACGATTCAAGACTTTTACACACGCTTCAAAGTCAGAGCGGGCGATTCCGTGCATAGCCACCCTCACCTGTTGCAACCGATCTTGGGCATCCACAACACCGCATTTCAAAGCGCTGTTCGCTGATGATGGCGTAACTCTATCGAATAAGACCTGGCGAGGCTGTGGTCGGGAATGAAGAGTTCACAAAGTCTCGCTCATAGAAAACTGGCGATGTCCCGCAACTCCCGCTTGCGAATGTTGGGGATCATCGCGCCTTCTTTCGGGTAGCCAACTACCAGCAGGATGACCGGCTTTTCGTTGCTTGGTCGCTTGAGCAGCTCGTTTAGAAAACCCATGGGGCTGGGGGTGTGCGTGAGGCTCGCCAAGCCCGCGTGGTGCAGCGCAGCGATGAGAAAACCAGTGGCAATCGACACCGATTCGGTCACGTAGTAGTTTTTGACGCGGCTGCCATCGTCCATCAGCGTGTGTTTCTGGCCGAACACCGCGATGAGCACAGGTGCTTCTTCCAGAAAGCGCTTGTCGGCGTCTGTGCCGAGCGGTGCCAGAGCGTCTTTCCACTCCTGTGGCGCGCGGTGCGCGTAGAAGTCGCGCTCTTCGATTTCTGCCTCTTGCCGGATGATTTTTTTGAGTGCAGCGCTCTGCACTACGGCAAAGTGCCACGGCTGGTGGTTGGCACCCGATGGCGCAGTGCCCGCAGCTTGCAGGCAGTGCTCAATCACCTCCGGCGGCACGGGCTCAGACGAGAACTCCCGAATCGTCTTGCGCCTGCTCAGATCGGCATAAAACTGCGCAGCGCGTTCGCGCATCGCGTCTTCGGGGTAGCGCTGATAACTCGTGAGCGGCACAAAGGCAGGCGTACCCTGGTTGAACGACAAGCGGGACATGGCAAATCCTGTGGTGAATGGGAACGGCGGTGGGCTTCGAATGCAGCCGCGGCAAGGCGCTTTGCGCACGGCGCACCCAAGCGCGGGAGCCGCTACAAAGACGGCATTCTCATCGCCCGTGGCGGCGGCGCCAAATGCCGCTGCTCCACACAATCAGCGCGAGCAGCACCAGCTGCAACGGCAGCCGCGCCACCAGGGCCCACACCGGCACCGAAGGAAACTGGTCGGCGTGCTGCAGCATGTGCACGTTGGCTGGGGTCACCACCAGCGTCAACACTACCAACCCCCAGCCTGCCATGCGACGCGTACGCGGCCACAGCAAGAGCGCCGCTCCGAGCAGCTCGGCGACACCGCTCCAGAGGACTACCGCGCGGGGCCAAGGGATCCAGCCGGGCACGATGCGCATCTGAGCTTCTGTGAACACGAAGTGCGCCACGCCGCCAATGGCGAACCACAAAAAGACAAATACCAGCGCTGCGATGCGCCAGCGGCGCGCTGTGGGAGTGGTGCGGTGCATCGCGCTACTGTCGCGGCAGGAGGGCGGCACGCTGGTGCTCCACTCGCGCAGGTGCTGGTAGGCTGATGCGCCATGTCATTCAAAACGCCTTCTGCAATCCCGACTCCCCGCGCGGCCAAATCACCCGGTGAGGCGCCTAACCGCCGCAGTGTGTTGGCAGCGCTGGGCGCTTTCAGTGCCGGCGCAGCGTCGCTGCCCTTTGCTGCCCACGCAGCCGCCGGCGCGCCCTCCCGCTTAGACGTGCCGCGTACCTCGCTGGTGCCGGGGGGCGTCGCCCGCATCGCGCTCGGCCCTGCGCCCGGAAGACCGCGCGCATTTGCTCCAGCTGCAGAAGGGTCTGGCGAGGTTCCGCTGCTGGTGCTGGGAAGTCCGGCGGGCTGGTTTGCCTTGGTGGGGATTGCGTTGTCAGCTGACGTCGGCGAAGCGTTTATCCGCGTAGAGAACGCAGCGGGTGCAGCGGGTGCAGCGGGTGCAGCGGGTGGAGCGAGCGCGCCCGGAAGCGTCGGCTACACGGTGCGCCCCAAGCAGTACCGCGAACAACGATTGACGGTAGCGCCGCGCACGGTGGACTTGTCGCCCGAGGACGAAGCCCGCTGGCAGCGCGAAAGCGCTCATCAAAAAACAGTGCGCGCCACCTTCACCGAACCGACGCCTGCACGACTGCACATGCGTGTCCCCGTGGCGGGCCGGCGCTCCAGTTCCTTCGGGCTGCGCCGGGTCTTCAATGGTCAGCCGCGCAATCCGCACAGCGGCATGGACATTGCTGCGGCCACAGGCACGCCCATCCTGTCACCACTGGCGGGAACGGTGATCGACACCGGCGACTATTTCTTCAATGGCAATACGGTTTGGCTGGACCACGGTGGCGGTCTGCTCAGCATGGTGTGCCACCTGAGCGCCATCGACGTGCAGCCGGGCGATGTGCTGACTGCCGGCGCGCGCGTGGGTGCCGTGGGCGCCACAGGGCGCGTCACAGGCCCGCACTTGCATTGGGGCGTCATGCTGAACCGCACCATGGTGGACCCGGCACTTTTTCTGCCGGTCTGACGGCAGGCGGTAACGCACTCAGACAGGAAGCGCGGTAAGCCTGATGGCTGCGCCATCTTGCGCAAGCCGCCGTGGAACGTTCTTGCAGCGCGCCATCGGCCCAAAAGATGGCCCTCGAAAAAGATGAGGGAAGCATGAAAGAAGCTGCTGTTTCCTCCTGGCCGGGAATTCACGTCGTCTGCTTTGAAGGGGGCCTTCTCCGTTTTCGGACGCCTCAGATGCTTGCGTGTTGAGACTCGCGTTGGGTCAAGAGCCCTTCACTTCTTCGACTCGCTCTTCGTTGGTGGTACTTCGCGTACCTTTTAGGTGCATCTCCACGTCGGATGCCAAATCGCCAACTGAAGCGACAGCGTCGATCACCTGGCTCTCAGTGACATTCAGCTTCTTGGCCCACTCCTTCACCTCAGCACTGGAATGGGGATCGATCCTGTCGGCGTTGACCCCTGCAGAAGTTGGTTTGATATCGGCCATGTTCACTCCCGAAAAAAGATCAAAGGTTATTCGGACTTTTTTCGGCACTCTGTAGGCGCAGCACGCGTACGAATTCAAGCCTTGGACTTCGGAGCTGCAGCCAGCATGGTCGGCGTACCGATGTGACAAACAGGGTGTGAAAAGCCCGACACACGTTCGCTGCCATCGCTGACACTGGCGCTCCCTGGGTGAAGGGAAGCTATAGCGCTTCACTTATTCAAGGGTTCTTTATGCGAAAAATTATTTTCCTCGCCATCGCAGGTTACGTCTGGAACAAGTTCAAGGCCGGCAAATTGACGGTTCCCAAACAGCGTCAGCGCTGATCGCACGCGCCGCTGCGTTTTTATGGGCTCCAGTGCGGTGCGCGCTGGAACCGCCATCACTTCACGAAAAAACTTGGCCCAACTTGGTCCCATATGAGGCGACGGTGGCTTGCCGCTTTGGTCCACGCTCACACTCACCAGATTTTCAACGCGCCCCACGCGGTTTGGCGCAGTAGTCATGCAGCCAGGCGGTGGCCGCGTCCTCCGGCATCGGGCGGGCGAAGTGGTAGCCCTGCGCTTCATGACAATGGTAGAGACTGAGCACGCGCGCTACCTCTTCGTTCTCAACCCCCTCCGCCACCACCTGCAGCTTGAGCGCACGCGCCATGCTGATGATGGCGCGCACGATGGCGGCATCTTCCGGGTCATCGACGATGTCTCGCACGAACGACTGGTCGATCTTGAGCTTGTCGACGGCAAAACGGCGCAGGTAGGCCAGGCTGGAATAGCCTGTGCCGAAATCATCAATGGACAGGCACAGGCCCAGCGCCTTCAAGCGGCGCACGGTCTCCAGCGTCGCCTCAGCATCGTCAAGCAACAGCGATTCAGTGAGTTCGAGCTCCAGCCGCGCCGGCTCCAGGCCGGATTCCTGCAGCGCTCGCGTCACGCTCGCCAGCAAATCACCGCGCCCGAACTGCACCGCCGAAAGGTTGACTGCCATGGTCATCTCGGGCAAGCCAGCCTGCTCCCAGCGCACCGCTTGCGCGCAGGCTTCGATCAGCACCCATTCGCCGATCGGCACGATCTGACCGCTCTCCTCCGCCGCCGCAATGAAGCGACCCGGCGGAACCAGCTCGCCGTCGGCGCGCTGCCAGCGCAGGAGCGCCTCCACCCCCACCACGGCGCCGCTTGCCAGGTCGATCTGCGGTTGGTAATGCAGCACGAATTCCTTCTGATCAAGCGCCCAGTGCAACGCCGAGCGCATCTTCAGGTTCTCCAGCGCCTGGGCGTTCATCTCACTGGTGTAGAAGCAACTGGTGTTGCGACCCGACTCCTTGGCGCGGTACATGGCGGTGTCGGCGCGCTGCAGCAAGGTATCGAAAGTGGGGCCGTCCTCCGGCCACAAGGCAATTCCGATCGACACACTGGCCGCAAGCTCGTGATCCTCGATCATGAACGGGCTGCTAAGCGCACGCAGGATCTTGTCTGCGGTGCAGCTGACCGACTCTACGTCGCTCACACCGCCCAACACGATGAGAAACTCGTCGCCCCCCTGGCGGCTGATGGTGTCGGTTTCTCGCAGCGTGCCGGAGACGCGCTTGGCAACCTGCTCCAGTAGCTGATCGCCGACCGGGTGACCCAGGGTGTCGTTGATGTTCTTGAAGTGATCCAGATCCAGGTACAGCAGCGCCAGCTTGGTATTGCTGCGTTCGCACCAGGCCTTGGTCTGCTCGAACCGGTCGCGAAACAGCACCCGGTTGGGCAGATGCGTGAGCGGATCATGATGGGCCAGAAACTCGATGCGGGCCGCGCTTTCCTTGCGTTCCGTGATGTCCTGCACATACGCCACTACGTGCGCCTCATTGTCGAGTTCGATGCGTTCGGCCGACAAGCTGATCTGCCGGCGCTCGCCCGACTTGCAAAGCCATTCGGCCTCCAAATCGTGCGTGGAGCCGGTGCGCTCGAAATCCAGCACCCAGGCATCGCGCGCTGCAGGATCGGCCCAAAGACCTGCATCGCCCGCGGTGCGTCCGATCAGGTCAGCGGGCGTCCAGCCAAAAACGCTGCCGTAGCGGTCGTTGACCTCCACGAACAGGCCGTCTCGCACGCGGGCGATGGACGCCGCCATTGGACTGGCCCGAAATGCGGTTTGAAATCGCAATTCGCTTTCGCGCAGGCTGGAGATGTCCTGCATGGCACCCCACAGCGTGACCGGCTCGCCTGCGTCATTGCGAATCAACATGCCAGTGGCATGGCCCACGCCCAGAGTTCCGTCGGCGCGGCGAAACCGAAACTCCATCTGGTAGGAACCGCCATCGGCCAGCACACCCTCGATGCGCTGCTGCACCCGCTCGCGATCCCCAGGCTCCACGTGGCTCAGAAAAAGTCGAAATGACGGTTCCACGGAGCGGGGCGCGTAGCCCAGGCTGAGGAAGGTCTCATCGCTCCACACCAGTTCCTGCGTGACGACATTCCATTCCCAGTGGCTCACCCGTGCGATGCGGGCCGCCTCGTTCAGGCGCCGGCGGGCGTCCTTCATGTCGGTGATGTCGTGCAGCAGCTGCAGCCTGCTGAGGCTGCCGTCGGCGTTTTGGAGCGGTATGTCAAAAAGTTCGTAGCTTCGCCCCTTGGGTGAGGTCCAGTGCGATTGCATCTGCTGGCCTGCGGGCAGTTCTTCGTTCTTGCACCAGCTGCACGGCAAAGTGTTCCCATGAAAATACTCATGGCAGCGCTGGCCACTGATGTCGCCAAACGCTCGCTTGAGCACCGGGTTGATGTACTCGATCTCATGCGCGGCGTTGACGATGGACACGCCATCCGGCAAAGCATCGAGGACCCCCAGCAGACGCTGGCGCTCCAACTCCAACGTGTCGGCCCGCGACTCGATGTGCTTGATCTTGGTGATGTCGGTCCAGGTGAGCACGACGCCACCGCCGAAGCTGCTTGCAGTGTCGCCTTGCCCTTCGGCGTAAGGCAGCATGCGCTCGAACATCCAGCGCCCGTCAGGCAGATGCACCTCGCGTTCTACGCGGTGGTCGGCGGACGCGCAGTGCCGCAAATCCTCCAGGAAATCCTCCTGCCGCCCAAGGCGGTAGCGGATATCGCTGATGGGCCGGCCGATGTCGCTTGAGCGCAGCGCCAGGAAATCATCCACGCCTGGACTGAAGCGGCGCAAGCGCAGATCACCGTCGAGAAAGACAGTGCCTATGTCGGTGCTCTCCAGCAAATGGTCGTAGTCGCGGTTCAGCGCATCGAGCTCGTCGTTGCGTGTTTCCAGTTCCTTGTTCAAGGCGTACAGGTCTTCGTTGACCGATTTGAGCTCCTCGTTGGTGCTCTGCAGCTCCTCGTTGGACGCGGTGAGCTCTTCGTTGCCCAAATCGAGGCGTTCGTGGCTGGCCTGGAGTTCGTGCAGCATTTCGTGCAGACGCTCACGCGTGGCATCCAGTTCGGCAGCCAGCGCCTCAGAGCTTTGCCCGCTGTCGGCTGTCTCGAGGAATGGCGCTGACGCCGACGCTGCTGTTGCGGTAGGCGGTGCGCCGCCGAAGATGCGCGGCAGCGCCAAGGTCTGCTTGCGAAACAGTTTGTGGGTTCGATCGACCACTGAAAACGCGGTAGATTCAAAACCGCCGACGTTCTCGCTGGCCCCCAGCATCAGCAAACCTTGCGGCTTGAGCGCGAAGTGCAGTTGCGACAGCGCCCTGAACTGCGCCTGCGGCTTGAGGTAAATCAGCAGGTTGCGGCACAGAGCCAAGTCGATGCTGGTAAACGGAGGATCGCTCAGCAAGTTATGCCGCGCAAACACCAGGTGCCTGCGCAGCGTGGCGTCCGCCCGTACGCCTTCAGGCACCGACTGAAAATAGCGCCGCTGCAGCGCATCAGGCACCTCGGCCAGAGCGACCTGCGGATAACGCCCACGCGAAGCGTCTGAGAGCGCGGCGGGGTCGAGGTCGGTCGCAAAGACTTTGACGTTGCCGTGAAACCCCAGCCGCCCTGCCGCGTCCAGCGCCAGCATGGCCACCGAGTAAGCCTCTTCGCCGCTGGCGCAGCCGGCGCACCAGATGCGCAGGTCATCGCCCGGATCGCGTCCGCGCAACAGGTCGGGCAGCACTTCGCGCTCAAGCTGCTGGAACGCTTCATGGTCGCGAAAGAACTCGGTGACGTTGACAAGCAGCTCGGCCACCAGCGCTTCACGCTCGGCGGCGTTGTCCTGCAGTTGCTCCAGGTAGATCGCAGGTGTGCTCAGCGACAACCGCGCCATGCGCTGGCACACCCGCCGCGTCAACGTGGTGGGTTTGTAACCAGAAAAATCGACGCCGCAGTGTCGTCGCAGCACCATGAGCATGTCCGAGAGCTCTTCAAGCGGCTCGACCGCAGGCTCAGTCCATTGGCTGGCTTCTTCGGGCGAGTCTCCGGGGTGCTCCATCAACGAATTATCACGATCCGCACGAACTTGCCAAGGCCTTGCGAGCCAAGTGCGTCATACGCCTCACAGCCGGCGTTCTTTCAGCTGCTTACCCGGGCTTTGCGCGCAGCCCGTCGGCGTCGGGTCTATCGGGTATCGAGGTTTCATTGGCGTCTTCCAGCAGATAGCGTTTGACGATGTCAAAAAACCCCTCGTAGAAGCCTTGGGAACTCACGGTCTCGCTGCCGACTTTCACCAGCGACTCGCTACCTGACATGAAAGGCAGTGACAACGAGCCAAGGGCGGGCACACCCAGACTGGCGGAACTGTTGGCTTTTTTGACGGTGTAGCTGTCTTGCAGACCAGTGACAAAGCTGAGCGTGACATTGCCGTCGCCTCCGTCGGGCACGCACACCACACGGATCGTCATCTGCACGTGCGAGTCCACGGTGGGCTGGAAGCTTTTGCTCCCCTCCACCATGTCGCCGCGCTTGCCGTCCACCAGATAGCCCTGGCTCAGCAGCGCGCGCCGCCCGGCCTCGCAGGTTTGTGCGGGGGTCGCGTCAAACAGGCGCGAGTGCATGCTGCCGGAGCCAAATTTCTCCTGCAACTGCACCCGATTGGCGGTGCCACAGCCGACCAGCAATGCAAGCGCAATACCGCTGACAGCCGCCGTGCTGAGCCGACAACGCCCTCCATCCATCCAAAAAATACGCAGCATCGAACTCCAGGAACGTTTCTGAAAATAGACAAAAATCATAGCTGCTAAGCCTTGACCGTTATGCGCTCGGGGCCGGTTTGGCTTGAGCTTTGGCTTGGCGCGAGCTGCGCAGCACCCGCGCCGCAGCATCCAGCACCAGCACGCCCACGGCAGCAAAGACCAGACCGTACAGCACCCACTGGCCCGGCGCCAAGCGCTCCCCCAGCAGCCAAGCGACCATCGCCAACAGCACAGGCTCCACATACGTCAACAAACCGAAAAGGCCCATGGGCAGCAGGCCACTGGCGGCCATGTACAGCACCAGCGCCACCGCACTGAGCACGCCCACAAGCACGATCAAGGCTGTCAGCCGAGCGTCACCCGCGACCAGCGGCACGGTCGAGGGGGCGCGCAGCACAAAGTAGAACGCAGCCGGCAGCGCCAGCGCCATGTCAATCCAGTGACCACCCAACTGCTCGGTGCGCAGACGCCGGCGCAGCGCGAAGTACAAGGGGTATCCGATGGCCACCAGCCAGGTTTCCCACGACACGCCGCCCGCGCGCGCCAGCTCTGCAGCCACGCCCGCGGCGGCCAAAGCAGTCGCAAGCTTGTGGGGGCCGGAAAGTTGCTCGCGGTGCAGCACACGCCCGATCAGCACCATCACCAGCGGCATCAGAAAATAGCCGAGCGAGACTGGCAAGGCGCGCCCGGCGAGCGGCGCCCACATGAACAGCCACAGCTGCACGCCAACCATTGCCGCGCTGAGCAAGAGTGCCGCGGCCAGCGCGGGCCTGCGCCGCACGCGCTCTGCGATCTCACGCACCAGGTACCACTCGCCGCGCCAGAGAATCAGCGCAGTGGTGAAAGGCAGGGTCGCCAGGATGCGCCAGCCAAAAATTTCCTCGCCCGCCAAAGGCTTCAGGAAAGGCGATACGTAATAGATCACGCCGAACAGCACCGACGCCAATACCGATGCGACGATGCCCTTCAACACGGCAAGCAACACCTAGGGATGCAGCGGTCGGTGCGGCCTGACTCCGCCGCGACGCTGATTCGCATCACGAACCCTGGGTGGGCGCGGCAACCTCGGCGTCGAGCCTTCCGGCGAGCAGTTCAGGCAAGCGCGCAGCGGTGGTCTTGAAGCCGCAGGCCTGCGCGTGTCCGCCGCCGCCCATGCTTTGCGCCAAGGGTATGCAGTCGTAGCCGCGCTGCGAGCGCAGGCCGATCTTGACCACGCCGCCCTGCCCGGCCGACCACATCAACCCGAAGGTGCCGGATTGGCGCGAGAGCAGGTCGCCGACCAGGCTGTGGAACACGCCAGGCGCGTTCACCATCAGGCCGGTCTCGCCGTTGAAGGTCACCGGCTGCGCGCCAGCGGCAATATCGGCCGCCAGCTTGGCGAATTTTTCGTCCATCGCTTGGCCGCGGGCCGTGAATTCCTGCGTCTGCGCGGGCGTGAAATCGGCGATCTCGTTCCAACGCACCAGTTCCTGCGGTTCCATATCGAGCGCAGCCAGGTAGGCCGCGCTTTCTGGGAACTGCCAGTTCCACAGATCGCGGTCTTCCACGTAGCGCACCAGGTCAGGCACGGGCGCGTCGGGCAGGAAGAACTCCCATGCCAGGCGAGCACCAGATTTCGCCATGTCGAAATGCACCACGCCGCAGCGGCAGGTGAAACCGTCCAGCGCATCGGCTGCGCTCTTGTGGTGATCGAGCATCACCAGCCGGCCCGCGCGCTCGTCGATGGCGCGCAGGATGTCGGCGGGGAAAGAGAAGTCGAGAATGTAGACGTAACGCCCTTCCAGCTCAGGCAGATCTGCCACGCTGCTTATCTCTCCGTGGTCCAGGCCTCGCATTTCAACGGCCCCTTCATAGAAACGCCAGGCGGCAAGCGCGGCGGCAAAGCCGTCAGAACAGTGGCGGCCGTGGTAGAGCACCAGAGGAGAAGGCTCATCCTGCCGGGGCGCGAACAGCAGCTGGAGTGGGAGAATACTTTTCATGAAGCCCTGATTGTCGCTGGCCGCACCTCTGCCTGCCCACCGCGCCTGTCGTTTGCTCTTGGGGAACCTTGGTGCCCAGGCAAGACTCGGTCCATCTTTCACCCTTTTCATTTGCAAGCGCGCCATGTTCCAAAGCTTCAAGTCCTTCCTCGCCGACATCACCCGCCCGCAAGAATCGACAACCCCCGAAGAGCGCGCTGCGCATGTCCAGCTCGCAGCTGCGGTGCTGCTGGTAGAAGTGGTGCGTGCTGACGGCTCTCTGGACGACGATGAACGCGCAACCGCCATCGCAGCATTGCGCGATCGATTTCAGCTGACCCCTGAAGCGCTGGAAGCGCTGCTGGCCGACGCGCAAGTCAGTGCGCGTGTCGCCTACGACTACCAGCATTTCACGGGGCTCATCAACGACGCTTTCTCACACGAAGACAAGGTGCGCTTGGTGGAAGCCATGTGGCAAGTGGCCTACGCAGACCAGCATGTCGACGCCAACGAGAACCACGCGATCAGCAAGATCGCCGGCCTGCTGCATGTCACCCACGGCGAATACATCGCCGCCAAGATGCACGCCAAGGCGGCGGCGCATAGCGCGTGAGCCGGAGCATCGCGCGCCACGGCAGCTTGTGTAGGCGCGCACCGACGGCGTTCTGCGCGGGCAGCCGCTGGCAGCTGCGCCCCGGGGCCGCGATAGTGCGGAGCATGCTGCCACTGGACCTCTTGATCCCTTCACCATCTCGGAATCCGGTACGGCTCCTGTTGCGGCGGGATGGGGGACACCATGGGTGAAGCCTGGTCCGAGATCACCTCAACGGTAGCCTCCGAGTTCTCGGACCTGGCCAACCTGGCCGAGGCCACGCGCATTGTGGTGCGCCTGCTGGTAGCAGCAGTGCTCGGCGGCATGCTGGGCTGGGAGCGCGAGCACGCGGGCAAGTCGGCCGGCGTGCGAACCCACATGCTGGTGGCGATGGGCGCTGCTCTGTTCGTGCAGATCTCGCAGCAGATCGGCATTGGCGAGCCGGACATGAGCCGGGTCATCCAGGGCATAGTGGCCGGCGTCGGCTTTTTGGGCGCCGGCACGATCTTGAAGGGGCACTCGGAGGGCGAGGTGCATGGCCTTACCACCGCCGCAGGCATCTGGCTGACCGCCGCGATTGGAGTCGCCGCAGGCTTGGGCCGCGAATCCACCGCCGTTCTCAGCGCCTTGCTGGCGCTCGGGGTCCTGTCGCTGGTGCCGCTGCTACAGACGGCCTTCACGCCGCGGCCTGCGCGCCGCAAAGCAGGGCAGCAACTCCAGGCCAGTGCGGCCTCGGCATCCGAACCCCAGCCCGACGCCGGGGTTGACCCCGCAGACGAACGCCCTGGCGGGCGCTGACCTAAACTTCTGCGCGCCGGGCGCGCCCCGCTTTGCACATTCGCCGCCCACGTCTCGTCTTTCACCCGCTGCCCGACACTGCCGCACCTCCCCATGTCTGCACCCCCTCATCCACACGGCTCCAGCGCACGTGGCAATCTGCACGGCGCGCTCGCCATGCTGGCGGCGGTGGCATTCTTCTCACTGATGGACGCGCTGCTCAAAATGCTTTCCGGCAGTTACCCGCCGATGCAAGTGGCCGCGCTTCGCGGGCTCGGCGCTCTGCCGCTGGTAGTGGCCTACGTGCTGTGGCGGCGGCAAGGCCGAGCCCTTTTCAAGGTGCGCTGGCCGCTGCATTTGCTGCGCGGCGTGCTGGTGGTGGCCATGCTGGCGCTGTTTACCTTCGGGCTGCAGACGCTGGGTCTGGCAGAGGCCTACACCCTGTTTTTCATCGCCCCGCTTCTGATTGCGGTGCTTTCTGGCCCGGTGCTGGGCGAGAAGGTGCGCCCGGCGCACTGGGTCGCACTGGGGGTCGGTCTGGTGGGGGTGCTGGTAGCGCTGCAGCCGGACGAGCGCGCCTTGCTCTCGGTCGGCGGCCTCGCGGTATTGGCTGCGGCGCTCGGTTACGCCATCTCGGCAGTGGTGGGCCGGGTGCTGACGCGCACCGACGCCAGTGCCACCATCGTGTTCTGGACCACCAGCATGCTGGCCGTGGGTGCAGGCGCGCTGGCGCTGCCAGGGTGGGTCGCCGTGGCGCCGCAGCACTGGCCGCTGGTTATCGGCCTTGCGGTCAGCGGTTTTCTCGGGCAAACCGCCATCACGGAAGCTTTCCGACATGGCCAGGCGGCTGTGGTGGCGCCGCTGGAGTACACCGCCCTGGCCTGGGGCATGGGTCTGGACTACCTCTTGTGGCAAGCGCTGCCGGGAGCGTCTACGCTCGTGGGCGGCGGCATCGTCATTGCGGGCGGCATTTTTCTGGTGCGCAGTGAGCGGCGCAGGCACAAAAAGCGGCTGGACGCTGTCAGCTCGGCTTGAGGACAGCGGATTCAGCGTGACAACCGCAGGGTCTTGTCGACGTCGTCCCACAGCAGCGCGCGGCAGAAAAGAGATTCAATGGGGCTCATCAGGAGATTACCCCATGACCGAAAAAGCCACCATTCACGAAGGCGTGAAATTCACCCCCGGCGACGGCGCGCCGATTGAGATTCGACCCGGCCCCGTGGACATAGACCGTGGCCCCGACAGCACCATGCTGTCTTGGACCGAAGAGAACGACGCCGCGGGCTCTGCCGCCATGCCCAAAGCTGAATTTGAGCGCTATGTGCAGAGCGGAAAAATCACTTTCGGCACGCCATGAGTTGCTATCGAAAAAATAGCTATTTGCGCTTCCCTGCAAAGCGCTGGAGGGCGATTTGACTGCAAATTCAGCCGTCTGCGCCCAGGACGTATTGGACTTCTGGTTTGTCGAATTGCGCAGCGATCAGCACTTCGCCAAGGACGCCGCACTGGACGCCGAAATCTCCGCGCGGTTTGCAGACACGCTCAAGGCTGCCGCAAAGGGTGAGCTGGCCGCATGGCGTGCAACGCCCGGCGGGCGCCTCGCAGAGATCATCGTGCTCGACCAGTTCTCTCGCAACATTCACCGTGGCAGTGCCGAAGCCTTTGCCAGCGATCCGGTAGCGCTCGCGCTGGCACAGGAGTTGATCGCCGGTGCGCACGATGCAGAACTGCCCATCAAGCAACGCGCTTTTGCGTACATGCCTTTGATGCACAGCGAGTCGATTGCCATCCACGCGCAGGCGGAGGTTTTATTTGATCAGCCTGGGCTGGAAAGCCACCTGCGAGTGGAGCGCAAGCACCAGGAGGTGCTCCAGCGCTTTAACCGCTATCCGCACCGCAACGCCCAGCTGGGACGAGTCTCCACCCCGGAAGAGACAGCGTTCGTGGCACAACCCGGTACCGGGTTCTAAGCACGTGCGCAGGCACTGCTGTAGCCGCCTCAACTGCGGCACCTATCGCACCTGCGGCAGTCAAAGGTCGCGGTGCTTCTATCGCGGTAGCGGCCTAGTCAGGTAAACCGCTTCGCGACCGACGATGGGTTCACGCGTCGGCATAAAGATGGTGCATTCGTCGCATGGGGCGCGTATTTCCCCCTGGCCATCAGTGGCGATGAGCTCTCCTTTGGCGAACACCTCGAAGCCCACCAGCGGACGCACAAAAGCGAAGTCCGGCGTGGTCACCATGTGCGTCTCCAACAGCTCAAAGCGGCGCGCGCTGTTTTCGTCTCCCGAAGGGGCCGCCGCCATTGATTCAGGTGCGTCCACCAGCCCGAAATGCGCCAGAAATCCGAGCGTGACGGCGATGGCCGTGTCTCCCGATGCCTTGCGAAAATGCTGGCCGCATTCCGCCACCAGAGCCACACTTTTGCCAGCCGGGTCGCCATGGTGCCCGTGCGCCATCAGTGGCACCCCCGACCCCAAGCCACGCGGCATCACCAAGTGCACTGAAGGGACGCCAACGGCGGTGGCCACCCGGGCGTTGCGCTCGAACGCGGGATAGACCCAGAACGGCACCACGTCCTGGCTGGTGGAGTGCAAGTCCAACAGGTGGTCGGCTGCCAATACCACCGGCCGCAGTTCGCGCGCACGCAGTAGCTCGGGGCTCATCTCCGCGCCGTCGAGCTGCGCTGCGCTCCATACGCGGTTGAGGTTGTGCACCAGCTGGCGGCTCTCGAACGGTTGCGCCTCGTCAAAGCTCTCGTAGGCCGCCACGTTGGCAAAACTGACCGTAAGCGTGCCGATGCGCGGACGCACGGCTGACTCAAGCAAATGCAACGCCGCCACCATGCCGCAGAACTCGTTACCGTGCGTCAACGCATTGATGAGCACGTGCGGGCCTGGTCGGCCTGATTCAAAGCGGTGTACGTAATCGACACCGGTATTGCCGGCGCGGTAAGCAGAGAGATCACGCGGCAACACTTCAAATGCGCTGGAGCCGGAGCTGGCAGGGCTGGGTATGGATTCAGAAGGCATGGCAGAACAATCAAAAGAGTGGCGAAAGGAAAGTGGTTGACTGCGGCATCGGGTTCGCTTCCATCACGGACAAGCGGACGATCCCGGGAGCCCAACGAGCGCCTTCAACGGCGCACCAATTCAATGCGGCGATTGCGCGCGCGACCGGCGCTCGTGGCATCGTCAGCAATAGGAGCCAACGGGCCGACGCCGTGCGCGCTAACGCGCCCTGGCGCCAGATCGGCAGCGCGATTCACCGCATCAGCAACGGCCTCGGCGCGTTGCCGCGAAAGATCCAGATTGCCCTGTAAATTGCCGGTGCCGTCGGTATGTCCGACGACAAAAAGACGCACGTCGGGTTTGCTCTTGAGGTAGTCCGCCACCTGACTCAGTACCACCCGCGACGAATCGTCGAGCACGGCGCTCCCAGAGGCGAACTCAATGCCCCCAAGCGCCACATGACCACCCTGCTCGAGTGCAGCGCGCCACGCCGGTCCGGCCCCAGCGTCGTTGGTATTGACCGCCGGGGTGCCAGCGGCTGTCGGCGCTGCAATCTGCCCAACTTTGCGCAGGCTGCGCGCCTCCACCACGTCGATAGCCATGTAGGCGCCGCGCCGCGCCTGCACTGCCTCTTCCGCCTTGGGCCAGTCCACCGTCACCAGGCGCACCGTGGTGTTGTCCTTCTGGTAGGTGCCGGTGCGCAGGCTGGCCGCGCGGGCAGAAGAGAACACGCGCGACGAGCGCTCTGCGGGAATCGCGTCACGCTTGCCTGGCGCGTAGGTCGCCAAGAAGTTCACCCATTTGTCGGGCGCCGTGGTTTTGTCACTGGCCGAGTCGTACAGCACGTTGAAACCCTGGGCCAGCAACGCCTGGGATTGCCGCTGATAGAGCTGTTCAGCCGTGGTGCCGCCAGCGGCCTCGTACCACAACCGCGTAACGCGGCCGTCCAGCGCCAGCGCCGGCGTGCTGTACCTGCGCTTGCCTGATTCAAGGTCGAAATCCACATAAGAAGACACCTGGAAATCGAGGTTGCCGTGCGTTGCCTGCGCATAGCCAACCAGCACAGTGCCCGGCACGCGGCGAACCAGCGGATGGTCGCTGGCACCAGCCATGTCCTGCGCGAAGGCGATTCCAGCGAAGCTGGCAACCAGCATCAGAAGCATCGACAAGCACTTATGAGCCCACAAGCCAAAACGCATAGCCACTCCTGTTGCCAAACTACCGCCAACTATCCACT
>JBBSRE010000011.1:0-19092 GCA_038243365.1 Burkholderiales bacterium
CACCGGCGGTGTGGTGTCTTCCCTGGGCAAGGGAATCGCCTCAGCCTCCCTTGCCGCGATCCTCGAGTCGCGGGGCCTCAAAGTCACCCTCATCAAGCTCGACCCGTACATCAACGTGGACCCGGGCACCATGTCGCCGTTCCAGCACGGCGAGGTTTTCGTCACCGACGACGGTGCTGAAACCGATCTCGACCTCGGCCACTACGAGCGTTTCATTGAAACGCGGATGAAGAAGACCAACAACTTCACCACCGGTCGCATCTACCAGAGCGTGATCGAGAAAGAGCGCAGGGGCGACTACCTCGGCAAGACGGTACAGGTGATTCCTCATGTCACCAATGAGATTCAGGAATACGTCAAACGCGGTGCCGGCATCGGCACGCCAGACGCGGTGGATGTCGCCATTGTGGAGATCGGTGGCACTGTGGGCGATATCGAGTCATTGCCATTTCTCGAGGCTGTGCGCCAGCTCAGTCTGAAGCTCGGGCCCAACAATGCCGCCTTTGTGCACCTGACGTATCTGCCGTGGATTGCCACGGCCGGTGAACTGAAGACCAAGCCCACCCAGCACACGGTGCAGGAGCTGCGCAAGATCGGTATCCAGCCCGATGTACTGCTCTGCCGCGCTCAGCATCCCGTGCCCAACGAAGAGCGCGAAAAAATTTCCTTGTTCACCAATGTGCCCGAATGGGGCGTGATCAGCATGTGGGACGTGGACACCATCTACAAGGTGCCGCGCATGCTCCATGAGCAGGGCCTCGACGGGCTGATTTGCGACAAGCTGCGCCTCAACACGCCACCGACGACGCTCAAGCGCTGGGACGCTTTGGTGTACGAAACGGCCAACCCCGAAGGCGAGGTCACGATCGCCATGGTCGGCAAGTACGTCGACCTGTCTGACAGCTACAAGTCCGTCAACGAAGCGCTGCGCCACGCTGGCATGCAGAACCATGTTCGCGTGAAGATCGAGTATCTGGATTCTGAAACACTGACCGCCAAGGATATGGCCGGCCTCGCACGCTTTGACGGCATTCTGGTACCGGGCGGTTTTGGTCAACGCGGTGTGGAGGGCAAGATCGCCACCGCCCAGTACGCGCGCGAGAACCATGTCCCCTACCTCGGCATCTGCCTGGGCATGCAAGTGGCCACGATCGAATACGCACGCCATGTGGCGGGACTCACGGGCGCCAACAGCACCGAGTTCGATCCCACCACGCCGCACCCCGTGATTGCCCTCATCAGTGAGTGGCAGGACAAGGACGGCAGCATCCAGAAGCGCAGCGCCGCTTCCGATTTGGGGGGCACCATGCGCCTGGGCGCGCAAAGCTCGGACGTGGAGCCCGGCACGCTGGCGCACCAAATCTATGGCGACGTGGTCACCGAACGCCACCGCCACCGCTATGAGGCCAACAAACACTACCTGGACCGTTTGCGTGCGTCCGGTCTGGTGATTTCGGCATTGACACAGAGCGAACACCTCACCGAAATCGTAGAGCTGCCGCAAAGCGTGCACCCGTGGTTTGTCGGCGTGCAGTTCCATCCGGAGTTCAAATCCACGCCGTGGAACGGCCACCCGCTGTTCAACGCCTACATCGCCGCGGCTATCGCGCGCCGCGATGCGCAAGGCCGCGGCGACGCACTTGCCACCGAGCCCGGCATGGATAGGCTTGTGACGCAGGAGACCACAGCATGAAGTTGTGCGGCTTCAACGTTGGGCTGGACCAGCCCTTTTTCCTGATCGCAGGCCCCTGCGTGATCGAATCGGCCCAGTTGCAGATGGACGTGGCGGGCCAACTCAAGGAGATGACCTCCGCGCTCGGCATTCCCTTCATTTTCAAGAGCAGTTTTGACAAGGCGAATCGCTCGTCGGGCACCAGCTTTCGCGGCCCGGGGCGAGAAAAGGGCCTGGAAATTCTGGGCCGAATCCGCAGCGAGCTCGGCGTGCCGGTGCTGACCGATGTGCACAGTGAAGACGATATCCGCGAAGCCGCAGCTGTGGTGGACGTGCTGCAGACGCCTGCATTCCTGTGCCGCCAGACTGATTTCATCCGCGCTGTGGCCCAGTCGGGTAAGCCGGTGAACATCAAGAAGGGCCAATTCCTCGCGCCTCACGATATGAAGAACGTGATCGACAAGGCGCGCGCAGCCGCCAAGGAAGCGGGTCTCAATGAAGACAACTTCATGGCCTGCGAGCGCGGCGCCAGTTTTGGCTACAACAATCTGGTGAGCGACATGCGCAGCCTGGCCATCATGCGCGAGACGCAGGCGCCGGTCGTGTTCGACGCCACCCACAGCGTGCAACTGCCGGGCGGCAACGGCACCAGCAGCGGCGGTGTGCGCGAGATGGTGCCAGTGCTGGCACGCGCGGCCGTGGCAGTGGGCGTGGCGGGCCTTTTTATGGAAACCCACCCCGACCCGAACAATGCCATGAGCGACGGACCCAATGCCGTGCCTCTGAAACACATGCGCGCGTTGCTGGAGACGCTCCAAGCGCTGGACGTTGTCACTAAGAAAAACGGGTTTTTAGAAAATAACTTTGGAGCTTGAGCATGCCCAGTGGATACATCATCGCCAACGTGCGCGTCACGAATCCCGAGCAGTACGAAGAGTACAAAAAATGGTCCACCGCTGCCTTCAAGGCACACGACGCCGAGATTTGTGTGCGCGGCGGACAAATGGAAGTGATGGAGGGTGACTGGCATCCTGACCGCGTGGTGGTTGCCAAATTTCCGAGCTTTGAAGCTGCCAAGGCTTTCTACAACTCACCAGAATACGGCAAGGCTCGCGATGCGCGCGACGGCGCTGCGGTGATGCGACTGGTGTGCGTCGAAGGCGTCTGATGCGCGTTTTATTCAGTGTGTTGATAGCTCTTGCGACCCTGGTTCCTGGTGTTGTTTTGGGTTTTCAGATCGGAGGATGGGCAGCTCCTAAGCTGTGCCCTGCACCCGACGGACCTAATCTCTGCGCACTGCTGGGCACTATCGTCATGATGGGTGTTGTGCCGCTGCTGCTAAGCCTTGTCGTGGCAGCGGTGGTTTGGCGTGCAATGGCGCCAAGCCCGGACGCCGAGAGGCAGCTCCGGTGAGAACACATTCGGCGAACTGCTTGACGCTAACAATTTCGAGCCCCGTTTCGCGTTTATCCGAACGGTTTGTTTTCAATTCATAAAGGATGTTCCCGTGAGCGCAATCGTAGACATCGTCGGCCGTGAAATTCTCGACAGCCGAGGCAACCCCACCGTCGAATGCGACGTACTGCTCGAATCGGGCGTGATGGGCCGCGCGGCTGTCCCGTCTGGCGCGTCCACCGGCTCGCGTGAAGCCATCGAGCTGCGCGATGGCGACAAGAGTCGTTATCTGGGCAAAGGTGTACTCAAGGCCGTCGAGCACATCAACACCGAAATCTCGGAGGCTGTGCTGGGCCTGGATGCCACCGAGCAGGCCTTCCTCGACAAGACCATGATCGACCTGGACGGTACCGACAACAAAAGCCGCCTGGGCGCCAACGCGATGTTGGCTGTGTCGATGGCCGTGGCCCGGGCAGCAGCCGAAGAATCGGGCCTGCCGCTGTACCGCTACTTGGGCGGCATGGGCGGCATGCAACTGCCGGTGCCGATGATGAACGTGATCAACGGCGGCGCGCACGCCAACAACACGCTCGACATCCAGGAATTCATGATCATCCCGGTTGGCGCCCCGAGCTTTCGCGAAGCCGTGCGCTGGGGCGCCGAGGTGTTCCATGCGCTCAAGAAGATCATCAACGACAAGGGCATGAGCACGGCCGTGGGCGACGAAGGCGGGTTTGCGCCGAATGTGGCGAACCACGAAGCGGCGATCGAACTGATCCTGCAGGCGGTTGATGCTGCCGGCTACACCGCGGGCGAGCAAATCGCCCTGGGGCTGGACTGCGCGGCCAGCGAATTTTTCAAGGATGGGCAGTACCAGCTGGCGGGCGAAGGCCTGTCGCTCAGCGCTCAGGCCTGGACGGACATGCTGGCCACCTGGTGCGACAAATATCCGATCATCAGCATCGAAGACGGCATGGCCGAGGGCGACTGGGACGGCTGGAAAATCCTGTCAGACCGCCTGGGCAAGAACGTGCAACTGGTGGGCGACGATCTGTTCGTGACCAATACCAAGATCCTGCAGGAAGGCATTGACAAGGGCATTGCCAACTCGATCCTCATCAAGATCAACCAGATCGGCACGCTGACCGAGACCTTTGCCGCCATTGAAATGGCCAAACGCGCCGGCTATACAGCCGTCATCAGCCACCGCTCTGGCGAAACGGAAGACAGCACCATCGCCGACATCGCGGTGGGCACCAATGCCGGACAGATCAAGACCGGCAGCCTGAGCCGGTCCGATCGCATGGCCAAGTACAACCAGCTGCTGCGCATCGAAGAAGACCTGGGCGACATTGCCCATTACCCGGGCCGGCGCGCGTTCTACAACCTGCGCTGATCCGCAAACCTTCAGTTCCACCAGCGCCGCGAGTCGCCATGGGTTCCCGCATTGCCACCGTGGTGCTGCTCGTACTGCTTGCAGCGGTACAGGGGCAACTGTGGCTGGGGCGTGGCAGCCTGCTGCAGGTAGGTGGCTTGCAGCAACAGCTGCGCCACCAGAATGACGCTAACGAAGCCGCCGCTGAATCCAACCAGCGCCTGGCGTCTGAAGTGAAGGATCTGCGCGAGGGTCTGGATATGGTGGAAGAGAAGGCGCGCAGCGAGCTCGGCATGGTCAAGCCGGACGAAGTGTTCGTTCAGTACACGCCTTGACGCCTCGCGCGGCTGTCAATTCGCAAACTTTGCGCCTCAGCACAGTGCTCACTTATTCATAGCTTCCCGCGCTTGACCACAAAGCGCTGGAGCTACTTTTTGCTGATATTTTTTCGGCCTCGAGCCAGCGGTCTGGCGGTACCTACACCGCTGCTTTCCCCACTACTGCACTCCGCGTGGCACTGGCGGCTGCTGAACCTGAGGCGCGGCAAAAATCTGCGCGACATCAACCGCATCGAATCGGTATTGCTCGCCACAGTATTCGCAGCCCACTTCGATCTCGCCTTGATCGGCCAGGATGCTCTGCGCTTCCTCGTACCCTAAGGTTTCCAGCATGCGGCTGACACGCTCTCGGCTGCAAGAGCATGCAAAGCGCGGGCCGCTCTCACCCTGCTGAGGCTCAAAGCGGGCCAGACTTTCTTCCCAGAACAAGCGCTTGAGCACGGTGTCGACGTCGAGCGTCAGCAATTCTTCTGACGTGAGGCTGGCCGCCAGCGTGGCGATGCGGTTGTATTCCTCATCAGCCTCGATCGGCGCCTCGGAACTGCCGCCCGCCAGATTGGCAACCCCTTGCACCGGCATGCGCTGGATCAGCAGACCGGCTGCCACCTCGTCATTGGCGGCCAGGACCAGTGTGGCGTCCAGCTGCTCAGATTGGCGCATGTAGTGCGCCAGCACATCGCTCATGCGGGTCAGCGGTTTGTCCTGCGCATCGACCAGCGGCACCACACCCTGATAGGGCTGCTGGCCGGGAAATCTGTCTTTGGGATCGAGCGTGATGGCGCAGCGCCCTCCGCCCGCTACATTGACCAGCGCGGTGAGATTCGCGTCCTCCGATACCTCCCCCGTGATAGCCGCTGTCGCGCGCAGCGTAAGGTCGGATTGCACCTCGGCCACGGCCAGGCGCAGCGGCCCGTCGCCGAAAATCTGCAGCACCAGCGCCCCATTGAACTTGATGTTCGATTGCATCAGCACGCCCGCAGCGGCCATTTCGCCGAGCAGCGCGCGCACTGGTGCCGGGTATTGGCCATGCTGGGTGTTAGAGGCGCGGCGCGCCAATATGTCTTGCCAGGCGCCTGTCAGGCGAACAATGGCGCCGCGTACCGGCAAGCCTTCGAAGATGAATTTGTGCAGTTCAGACACGCTCGTTGCTCCCTGAGGTCTCGTCGACACGGCGTAGACCAGCCGCAAAACGCCGCGCGTTGTCCACGTAATGTTGCGCGCTTTGGCGCAACCCCTCGATCTGCTCGGGGGTCAGTTGGCGCACTACCTTGGCGGGGCTGCCGATGATCATCGAGCCGTCTGGGAATTCCTTGCCTTCTGTGACCAGCGCGCCCGCGCCAACCAGACAGTTTTTGCCGATCCTGGCGCCGTTCAGCACCACAGCGCCGATCCCAATCAGGGATTCATCGCCAATGCTGCAGCCGTGCAGCATGACCTTGTGGCCAATCGTCACGTGCTTGCCAATCAGTAATGGCTGGCCAAAATCGGCATGCAGTACGCTGGCGTCTTGAACGTTAGAGCCCTCGCCAATGCTGATGCTCTCGGTGTCGCCGCGCACCACCGTACCGAACCAGACACTTGCATCCGGCCCCAAAGTGACGGCGCCGATCACCTCTGCGCTCTCCGCCACCCAGGCGCCGGCTGCCAATTGAGGTGTTGCGTCGCCTAATGCATAAATTGCCATGTGGATGCTCTCCAAAAACCGCGCCTCCTGAAGCTGCAGGAGGCTTTCTACAATTGTAGGGATGGAACTCCGACACCGCGCCCTGCAGGTGCTCTGCCTCAGCCATGCAGAGCAAAAAGTGGCACAAACGCTTGATCTTCATGCGCAAGCAGCTACTCTTTCAATAGCAGAAGGCGCATGGCCGGCGCCCGATGACCTGCCTGGCCGTCCTGTTCGGCCAGAGCTCCTGGCGCACCATGCTGTCGCCCGCCGCTCACCCGCCACGCTGGCCGGGCGCGCTGTTCTGTTGCACGCCATCACGCACATCGAGTTCAACGCCATCAATCTTGCGCTGGATGCCGTGTGGCGCTTTGCCGGCATGCCGCGTGCCTTCTACGACGACTGGATGCGCGTAGCGGCCGAAGAGGCGCAGCACTTCGCCATGTTGCGCGCGCACCTGCGCAGCTTGGGACATGACTATGGCGATTTTCCGGCGCACCAGGGTCTCTGGACCATGTGTGAAAAAACGCAGCACGATGTGGTGGCGCGCATGGCGCTGGTCCCCCGCACCCTGGAAGCTCGCGGCCTGGACGCCACGCCGCTGATCCAGCGCAAGCTACGTCAGACCCGCGCCCCCGACGCGCTGGCCGCGGCCGACATTCTCGAGATCATCCTGCGCGAAGAAATCGGGCACGTGGCGATCGGCAACTACTGGTACCGCTGGCTCTGCGAGCGCGACGGATTCGATCCCGACGCGCATTACGCGGTGCTGGCTGCGCGCTACGAAGCTCCCCGGCCCAAACCCCCGCTCAATCACGAGGCACGGCTACGCGCCGGGTTCACTGCAGCAGAGCTGGAATGGCTCACTCATGGCGCCGACGCTTCTGACTGACGCGGTGATGCCTGCGCCTGCGGTCACTGCAGCCAAATGCCCTGAGCCGGCAGCTGGCCGGGCCCTATTTCGCACCATACGATTCGCATTGCCCCGCCACCCAGGCCACCGTGTTTTTGATCGTTTCCCCCAGCACCCCGCGCTGCTGGCAGAATTGCCCTGACATGTCCAGCTTGCTTCCCTTCGAATCGCCCGGTCCCGCACCCATTGCGCAAACTTCAGTGGCGATGATTGCGCGGCAGGCGATCGTCAACGCGCAGCATGTCGTGATTGGCTACGAACTGTTTAACCGTTCACGCTCGGGCCCCGGCCACACGGCTGCGACGGATGTGGCGCTGGTGTTCACCGCCCTGTCCCACGCCGGCACGGAAGAGCTGGTGGGACGCAAGCTCATTTTCGTCAACTGCACGCATGAGAGCCTCTCGGGCGGGCACCTGGAACTGGTAGATCCCGACAAGGTCGTGCTTGAAATCCCGCCGCTTGGCCATGTGGCCGCAGACGAGGTAGGAGCCCGCACGCCGATGCTGGCCAGCCTGCGCGAACGCGGCTTCCATCTGGCGTTCAACCACACCGTGCTGCAGTCGTCCTATGCCCAGTGGCTGCCGCTGGCTGACTACATCAAGCTTGATTTGTCGGCACTGGCGCCTGACCAGCTAGCCGTACTGATCAGCTACGCCGGCCGGCATGCCCAGGCCGAGTTGATCGCCGAAAAGGTGGAAACAGCGCAGCAGTACGACGTCGCGTCCAGCCACGGCATCGCGCTTTTTCAAGGCTATTGGTTTGCGCGGCCTTCGCTCGTTCAGGCCCGGCTGGTCAGCCCGGCGCAGTTCGCCATCCTGGAACTGATGAGCCTGGTGCGCAAACAAGCCAGCACCGACGACATCGAAGAGGTACTGAAGAAAGACGCCGGGCTGGCGTTCAACTTGATGCGATTGATCAATTCATCCGGCTTCGGACTCACGCGGGAAATCACCTCGTTCCGTCAGGCCGTCATGCTGATGGGTCTCAAAAAATTATTCCGCTGGGCGGCCTTGCTGCTCACGGTCTCGCGCAATGGCGGTCCGCCGCCAGCGGTGGGCAACACCGCCGTGGTACGCGGCCGCCTGATGGAACTGCTTGCGCTTGAAATACTGGACCAGGAACAGGCCGACGAGGCCTTCGTCGTCGGCATTTTTTCGCTGTTAGACGCGATGCTCAGCATGCCGATGGAGGCAGCGCTGGAGCTGATCACCGTGCCTTCGCCCGTCAGCGCAGCACTGCTCAGGCATGAGGGCATCCTGGGCGAACTGCTGCGCCTGGTCGTGTCCTGCGAAAGCGGCGACGATGCAGCATTCACGAGTGCATCCGGCGCGCTGGGGCTGACCAGCCAGCAGGTCAACGGTGCGCACTTGCAGGCCCTGGCCTGGTCCGACCATCTCCGCGAGGACTGAGCTTGTTTGAGGCGCACAGATGCGGCCTAGAATCAACCTCACCCCGCAGCGCACGAGCGCCTTTTCTTGTCACTCTGGTTGCGATGCCCCTGATGTCTTCTTCCTTTGATAACACAGTCCCCGCAAGCCTTAGCGCCGAAGCGGAAGCCGCCAGCGACATTGCAGTGATTGCGCGCCAGGCCATCGTCGACGCCAACCGCGCGGTGTTTGGCTACGAGCTGTTCGACCGGTCTACTGCGCATGACGCACACACTGCCGCCAGTGATGCGGCGCTGCTCTTCAATGCCCTGTCCTACGGCGGCGCCGAGGCACTGGTCGGCAAGCTCACGGTGTTCATCAACTGCACGCACGAAAGCCTGGTCGGCGGCCACCTGGAGCTGATCCACCCTGACAAGGTGGTGCTTGAAATACCCACACTGCCCGACGGCGCCAGCCCGGAAGCTATTTCCGCTTGCCTGGACATCTTTGAATCGCTGCGCTCGCGCGGCTTTCGCCTGGCGTTCGACCAGTTGGTGCTGCGCCGGCCCTATGCTGCATGGCTGCCGCAGGCGTCCTACATCAAGCTCGACATGATGGCTTTCAAGCCTGAACTTGCCGGGCCGCTGGTGCAGTTTGCTCGCACCTACACCAAGGCCGAAATCGTGGCCGAAAAGGTAGAGACGGCTGAGCAGTTCCAGCGCATGGCCGACCTCGGTGTCAAGCTGTTTCAGGGTTTCTGGTTCGCCAAACCCTCTCTGGTGCAGGCGAAAACCATCCGGCCTTCGCAGGCCACCATCATCCAACTGATCAACCTGGTGCGCCGCCAAGGCTCCACCTCCGAGATTGAGGAATTACTCAAGCGCGATCCGACTCTGTCGTTCAACTTGCTGCGTTTCATCAATTCGTCTGGCTTCGGCCTGCAGATGGAAATCACCTCGTTCCGCCACGCAGTGATGATCCTCGGGCTTAAAAAGCTGTTCCGCTGGGCTGCCTTGCTGCTGACCACTTCGCGCGCAGGTGGATCGCCGCCTGCCGTCGGCACCATGGCCGTGGTGCGCGGCCGTTTGATGGAGCTTCTGGCGCAGGAGCTGCTGCCACAGGAAGAATGTGACAACGCCTTCGTAGTCGGCGTTTTTTCGCTGCTCGACACCATGCTGGGCCTGCCACTCGACAAAGCCCTGGATTCCGTAGCCCTGCCCGAGAGCGTAGTTGACGCCCTGCTTCACAACCGCGGTGTCTTTGCGCCGTTCCTAGCGCTGGTCAAAGCTTGCGAGAGCGGCGACGAAGCGGCTTTTGCCGCCAACACCGATGCGCTGCACCTCTCCAACCACCAAGTGAATTTCGCCCATCTGCAGGCTATGGCATGGGCGGAAAGCCTGTCAGATTGAGCAAAAACTGCGGAAACGGCTGCCTAAATCCCGGGAGATCGCAGCAGAGCTTTTGCCGCGATTAGCCCACGTGGGGACAGCAAAGGAGCACAGGGCTGTGCATCCCCATCCGTGCACATCACCGTCGCGGACCGGTTGGAAACGACATCGGCGGCTACGAAGCCGCCGATTTAACCGATGCACGATGATCAAAGCATGACGCGCGACGTTGAGTCCGCGCGCCCTGTTTTCAACTTATTTTTGACCCTTTTTCTGCGAGGCTGCGTTGTCTGCGGTGGTCGGCACGAGAATGATCAAGGTGCGGTCGATATCTGACATGGTCTTGGGATCGTTGATATCGGGCCAGTTGTTTTTGTCAAATGCGGCCTTTGTATCCAGGCGAGCCTTGTCAATGTCCCAGACCAGATCTTTCGATTCCGCTTTGTAGTGCAGAGCCTGCATAGGAACCGCAAGCAACTTGTCGTCCAGGCTCCACGACTTGTCGAACTCGACGATCGCGTAATGGATTTTGCCGCTGCCCATGTTCACGACCAAGTCCTCAACCTCGCCGACGTCCTTGCCATTGCGGTCGTTGATATCCTTGCCCATCCATTCGCTAGCCCGCATCAAGAGCTGATTTTTCATCGGCTTGACGGCTGGGCTTGACTTGAAATACTTGTCGACTTGAGCACGGTATTTTGCGGTGTTGAAGTCTGGAAACTCTTTGCTGTCAAAGCCAGGTGCCGCTTTCAACCGGGCTTTGTCCACGTTGAGAACCACCTCGTCGTCGTTTCCTACTTGGCGGAATGCACTGACTGGAAACGCGAACAGTTTGTCTCCCATTCCCAAGAACCCACCAAAAGAAATAATGGCGTAATGGATGCGATGGTTGCTGACATCAATGATGAGGTCCTTGATATCGCCGAGATCTTCTTTCTGCTCATTGCGAACATCACTGCCTATGAGTTTGGACGCGCGCATTTCCCGCATGGATGCGGCTGCAACGCTGCCGGCAGGGGCCGCCATTGCGCCAGCTTTCGGCGCATCGGCCGCCATTGCTTGCGACATGGCAAGCACTGGCACCACGGTTGCTGCGAGAGCCCATTTTTGAATAGTCACTTTCATATCAACTCCTATAGATCAAATAATTCGATTGGCGACGGTGAGGTAAGTGGCGGCGCAGGACATTGCTGGCTCGCCATCACCTCACTGCTTTGTCGCTAGACGGGGCGGCGCACGGAATCGGCGACCAGCTCATCCTGACGCCGCGCAGACGCACCGCCCAGCGCCGCCGCAACGGCGCCGAGAATCAGAGCGACAGCAGCTGCAAGCGCCGCTTGCGCTGACGCTTTAGCTGCGGCATCAGCCACTTCTTTTGCCTTCGCGGTGGCTTGCGCCATCTTTCGCTCGAACGTAGCGCGGGCTTCCTCGTAGCTCTTGATCCAGCCGTCTACGCGTTGCTCGGCCTCGGCCTGACTCAGATTGGCGCGGGCCATCACCACATTGACGAGCGCGTCACGGTCGACTTTCTCGACGGTGCTGCTCCCCGAGGCCACTATCTTCTCAATTGCGCGTTGAATGTCATCCACATTCGAGCCAGGCGAAGCGGGGGCGCTGGTCAAACGCTCGGCCGCTGCCGACGCTTGATCAGCGACAGCTGCAGGCTGCAAGCCAGGAACGCCTGTCTGCGCAAGCAGCTGCCTGGCCTGCATCTTGATGTCGTCAAGCGAGATACCACTCGATTCGAACTGTCGCTGTGCCATGTCTGCAACAGGTCCTGCAGCAGCCGCAACACCATTGCCAGCCATGCGCGCTGTGGCCCCCACGGCACTCGCACCTCCGCTGATGGCAGAGCCAATCATGGAAGCGAGCAGGTACACCGTCAGAATGGTCGCCAAACCCCAGGCGAGCAATCCGTGCAGCATGCTGTCGGTCTTCTCGGGCGAACCTGCCAGGTGGCCTGCTACCCAACCGCCAGCGTAGAGCGCTGCAATGCTGGTAACGACCCACCAGATGGCAGCGCCGATGCCGAATGACGAAGGGTCTGGGCTGCCGTTGTAGCGCAGCGGATCCAAAGTCGACAGCCCAATCGCGGTACCGATCAGGCTGAGCACCAATTGCAATACGACCGCGATCACCATGCCGGCAAAGACGGCACCCCACGACATGTGTCGAACATAAGAAGCCAATCCGACAGGGCGCGTCATCGCTGTCGCTGCCAGGGGCTCAGCTCGGTTGTAGTTTGGTGTGTTCATTCGTGTGTCCCCAAAAAAATGGAAAGGCCTGCGCTGGCGTGGAAACGGTACGAGCAGGCGTGATGGGTTTGTAAGCCGTATTCAGAGAGGCTTGGTGGGCTTGGCGCCCACTGGCTGCACGGAATCTGGAGCTTTCGTGCCGATCTTCTCGACGTCGACCTGTGTCTTACGCACTGTGTCGCGCACCGTTTCGTCGCGCACAGTGGCGGTCTTGCCGATCTCCACCTCACCGACAACGCGCGCATCCTTGCTGACAACTGCCTGTTCAGACATTTCGCGTATTTCGACACTACCTTCCTTGAAAGCAGCGAAGTCAGCTTCGGTGGCAGGTCGGTTGACCGGGTTACGCGTCACGCCCACATGCTCTTCGCGTAAGTGCACAGTTTCCGTAACAGGCGTCTCGACCACGCGGCTGAACACCCGCACGCCGCCGCGTGCCACCGAGCGCTTGCCGACTTTCAAATCTTCTTCGACGAGCTTGAGTGTTTTGCGGTCACCGTTTGGTAAGGTCTTTTCAGTGGCTCCAACGTGGGCACCCGCCCATCCTTCTTTGCGCCATTGCTGCGAGCGCTCATCGACGTCGATCGCGCCGCATCGGTGAAGGATGGATTCGGCCAAGTCCGTCTGCTCGTCGCTGCTGCTGCTCACGCTCACGCCAAAATGACCGCGACGAATCGCTTCTTTGTAGGTATCACCATGTGCATTTTCATCTTCGTCGCTGCCAAAGATGGAACTGAAGAACCGAGAAATCGCGCCTTCTTCCTCTTCGGCGCGAGCCGTAGCGACAGGTCGCGATGGCGGGGTCGTTGTTGCAGGGGCGTCATCGCTGATCACTACCGCGCTCTTCACAAATCCTGCAGCGACAAGCTCGTGCTTGGCGTTTTCTGCTGCAGCGCGCGTTTCAAACATTCCGACCATTGCTGAATTCATCATCATTAACTCCTGTTAGGGGCATTTCCCGTTTACTGATTATTTTCAAGCTGGCTTGTCGCGTCCAAGCTCCGCATCCTTTGGGGGGAGTCGCTCTACGGAAACAGACTCCTTTCGCAAATCCACCCTTTGCGTGTCGCGGTGGGTTCCCCTGACGGTCTTGATTCGAACTTCTTCCACCAGCACAAATCGCTTCTCAACGACAAGCACTTCTTCCACCACCGGAATAACAAGCGTTTCGCCTTCGTACCTAGACGTTGGCAACGCCGATTCCTCGAGCTGTTTGCCGATGGGACGGCGCTCTATGTCCACCCGGAAATCGCGCAGTTCTTCGTCCACGTCTACCGTGTGAAGCCCGACGTTTTTCGTGACCCGAACGCCACCTTGATCGACCTGCACCTTCTCTACGCGCAGAAGTTCCTCGATAACCGGGATGGCAGCATGTGCAAGTGGGCCCTCCGATGGCGACATCACACGATCTGCGGCCGGCGTCTGTTGTTGTTTCGAATCCATGTCTTCACGGTAGCGATGCGTCCAGGGTGCTGTATGTACGGCAGCACGCATAAAACGCTTGGTCGGGTAGGCGTCCTACGCACGCGTTCCAGATGCAATTGGCGTGATGCAGCACAACGGTCAGGGCCGCCTACCGGCGCACCGAATAGCTCCCGAGCTAAAGGATGAGCGCGAGACTTGGCACTGGCTCGCTGCCAGCCGGACGTGTATTTCAAAAAAGGGGGGGGGCTGGTTAAGCGCCACTGCGCACGAGCGCCATCTCCCTGAAGTGCAGGCCGTTGCGCGCTGGCGGTTGCGCGCGGCCATTCAACGTCGCCTGGCTAGTGTCGCCAGCGGTTTACTTCACCGATTGCACGGCCGACTTAATTTCGTTGACGCGGCTCTCGATCGGATCGCCTTCCACTCGCGCGACAACACTTCCCGACGAGTCCAGAACCAATACAAAGGCTTTGTGACTGTCGGTAGGAATGCCCAGTGCGTTCTCCAGATCGGCCTTTGCAAAGATCCAAGTCTGGTCGTAAAAGCGCGCCGGGATCTTTGCCTTCGCACGGCCGATAGCATCGCTCTCGCTCATAAAGAAGGGCAGATCAACGGCCAGCACATCGCGAATGCGGATCGACTTTTGATCAATGTTCTTTCGCAGCGCCTTTGCCCATAGACGTGTGTCCTCGGCCGCGTCTTTACTGGGCGTGACGATGAGAATTGTGGGTTGCCCGATCAGTTTGTCGGACGTCACCTTACTGCCACTCAGCGCGGTCGCCGTAAAGGCGGGAATCGGGCTGCCTTTGATTTGCGCGAAAGCGCAAGACGCGCCAATCAGCGCGCTTGCGAAGATAAGTGTCCTGCTCGCAGTCATACCGTTGCCTTCGGGCTGGGGACGAACCGGCTCATTTGCTCACTTGCTCACTCACTCACCAACCAAAGTTTTCGGTGTGCTGACCTTTCGCCGGCACAACCACACTGCGCTCAATGGTCTTCCCTGCGGCAGAGGCCTTAACGTGGTAATCGCCCGGTGGGAGCTGGGCAAAAAGCAGCGGGCCCGACGATTTCACAGCGAGTACCTTCTTGCCGGTCTTGTCGGCAATCTCCACTTCTACATCGGCTAGATAGTTCCCGCCAGCCGCCTTGGCAAAAACGAGAGCCAGGCTCATACCCTTGCCAGCAGCCTTAGCGCGTGCCTGCCCTGAGTCGGAGATACCGCCGGTCACGTACGAGATACCGTTCTGCTCCTTGACTGCACCCTGGTCCATTGCTCCCGCTGGCGCCTGACTGGCCATCGCCGGCTTGCCTTGTATCTGCGATGGCGCTTGGGTCGACGTCTGCGCAAATGCAACGCCGGTTGCAGCGCCCAGCGACAGACAGAGCATCGCACCACGGCGCGCTAAGGCGGGAAACGAATGAAATTTGATCATATTGGCTCCTATAGATTGCGATGAAAGAAGGCTTCAACGTCCCCCTCGCTGCTACTACAACATCAAAAGAACGCGCCTCCTTCGGCTGAATCAAAAGTGTGGCCTCTCACTGAATTCACGTCTGTGCGCTGCCACTCACAACAAACAAAAAAATCGTTGCGCTGTCATTCCTTGTGGGCGTCGTCTGACCACCGACAAAACGCACTGCATCAAAACTGTGTTGTCTGCGTGATCGAGCGACCGCGAGCAACCGCGAGCGACCGTGAAGACCGAATTCAAATATCAGGGGTGCAACATGATCGATATGGCGCTACTGCGGACGAACCAACTGCTGGAGACTCTGTCTGTTGAAGAGTTGGAGCGACTGCGACCCCACCTGGAACCTGTGTCCTTTCGGTTGGGCGAAGTGCTCCACGAATCCGGCGTCGCCCTCAAGCACTTGTATTTCCCGACAACGACGGTTATTTCTCTGCTGTTCGTCACCGAAACAGGCGCATCGACCGAACTCGCCACCACCGGAAGAGAAGGAGCGGTCGGCATCGAGTTGTTCATGGGCGGCGAATCGGCGCCCAGCCGTGCGGTCGTTCAGATCGAGGGCATGGCGCTGCGTCTGCCCGTCGATGAAATGCGCAATGAGTTCCGCCGCGGAGAGGCTCTCCAGACCACTTTGCTGCGGTTCACTCAAGCGTTGATTGCCCAGACGTCGCAGACCGCTGTTTGTAACCGGCATCACAATGTCGATCAGCAACTGTGTCGCTGGCTTCTTCGCAGCATGGACCGCACCGAGGCCAACGAGCTGCGGATGACGCAGCAGTCAATCGCCAACATGTTGGGCGTGCGCCGCGAAGGCGTCACGGAGGCCGCAGGGAAGCTGCAAAGCTGGGGATGCATCAACTACTCCAGGGGCCTGATAAAAATCCTGGACCGCCAACGTTTGGAAGATCGTGTCTGCGAGTGCTATTCCGTGGTGAACAAGGAATACGGTCGGCTGCTTCACGACGTTTCGGGAGCGCGTCAATAACAACGATGCGCGAATGGAGTGTCTAAAGATGGAGCCAGCACACGCTGGATCTGTCGCGGGAAAGACTTTCCCGCCAAATCATGCCCCCTGTAGGCCGTCCTTGCTGCAGATCGCCCTGAAGCCCCAAGCCTGATCACAAACGACTCAACCCGAAATTTTGCGGCGGCATATAAATGCCTACCAAAGCAGAAAGCCTGAATTTTGAAGAAATTAGTCTTGGCTATTGGATTTGCCATCGCGACCGCGTTCGTGACGCTTCTGACGCTCAACCTGGGAATCGGCAACAAGGAAATTGACAAACCCTTGCAGCGGCTTTATTCCGTTGATTCGCCGGAGTTCGAGTGGATTATGGGTGCAGCGTTGACCCCCGATTTCACAGCGGGAAACAAGGCGCAGGCATTGGTCAATGGCGCGGAAATCTTCCCCGCCATGCTCGACGCGATTCGTTCAGCGCAACAAACGATCACGCTTGAAAGTTATATCTATTGGTCGGGTTCCGTGGGTAAAGACTTTGCTGCAGCGTTGACCGAGCGCGCGCAGCACGGCGTGCAGATCAAAGTCCTACTCGACTGGTTTGGCAGCCAGCTGGACGAGGATTTGCTTGACCAGATGCGCGCCAGCGGAATCGACATCCAGCGCTACAACCCGCCCACTTGGTACAACCTTGACCAGATGAA
The DNA here is from genome assembly GCA_038243365.1 of Burkholderiales bacterium. Classification (GTDB taxonomy): domain Bacteria; phylum Pseudomonadota; class Gammaproteobacteria; order Burkholderiales; family Burkholderiaceae_C; genus Simplicispira. Next base: position 16,920 of record JBBSRE010000011.1, read on the forward strand.
CCATAGAACCCATCGTCGGCTGATGGTGGTCGATGGAAAAATAGGTTTTATCGGCGGTGCGGGCCTCAGTGACAAATGGAGCGGCAATGCACAGGACCCTGAGCACTGGCGCGATACACACTTTCAAGTCGAAGGCCCGGTGGTCACGCAAATGCAATCGACTTTTATCGACAACTGGGTCCAGTCCACCGGAGAAGTTCTCCACAGCCTCGATTACATGCCGCATGTTCAAGAACGAGGGGCGGTGCGGGCGCATCTCTTCAGCAGCTCGCCGGGGGGTGGATCAAAAAGTACGCAATTGATGTACTTGATGGCGATGACCGCTGCAGCGACTTCGATCGATCTTTCTGCGGCTTACTTCATTCCGGACGAAGTCGCTCTCCAGACCTTGCTCCAGGCACTTGCGCGCGGGGTTCGTCTGCGCATCATCATGCCGGGCCCCTACATGGACAATGACGTGGTGCGCCGTTCATCGCGCGCCAAGTGGGGAGACTTGCTCAATGCGGGGGCGGAGATCTATGAATACCAACCCACCATGTTTCACTGCAAAGTGATGGTTGTCGACGGGCTCTGGGTGTCGGTCGGTTCCACCAATTTCGACTCGCGCTCGTTCAGCATCAATGACGAGGCCAACCTGAACATCTACGACGCCGCTTTTGCCGACGCCCAGACCGCCATTTTTGAGGAAGATTTGCAACATTCGATTCGGGTCACGGCTGAGCAGTGGCAAGCGCGGCCCTGGTGGACCAAGTCGCTCGATGCGGCTGCAACACTGCTGGACTCACAGCTATGACAAGGCATCGCGGCGCCGGTGCGACCCGAACTCACCGGCGTCACCCCCGCGGATGGTGCTTCGCGTGGATGTCGCGCAGCCGCTCGCGGGCTACGTGCGTATAGATGGTGGTGGTGGAAATGTCCGCATGGCCCAACAACAATTGCACCACGCGCAAATCGGCCCCGTGGTTCAGCAGGTGCGTGGCAAAGGCGTGCCGCAGCGTATGCGGTGACAGCGGCGCGGTGATCCCTGCCTGAACAGCCTGCGCGCGCACGATGCCCCAGAAGCGCACCCGTGTCATGCCGCTGCCTCGCGCGGTGACAAACAGATCATCGGTCGCTTGCCCGGCAAGAATCGCGCTCCTTGCATCGGCCAGGTACCGGCCCAGCCAGGCGCCGGCCTCTTCGCCAAAGGGCACCATGCGCTCCTTGCCGCCTTTGCCCGTGACACGAAGCACCCCGGCGCCCACATCCAGATTCCAGGTTTTTAGCAGCACCAGTTCAGACACGCGCAGGCCACTGGCGTACATCAGCTCCAGCATGGCGCGGTCTCGCAGACCTAGCGGCATGGCGATATCGGGCGCTGCCAGCAGCGCCTCCACCTGGTTCTGAGAGAGCGTCTTGGGCACCCGCAGCGGCTGGCGCGCGGCCTGCAAACGCGCACAAGGGTCGGCCTGAATTAGGGTCTCGCGCAGCGCCCATTGGTAGTAGCGACGCAACACGGTCAGCCGCCGGTTGGCGGTGGTCGCCCGGGTACCGACATGGCGCTCTGCGAACCAAGCCTGAATGTGGTGCTCCTGCGCGTGGTCCAGCGCGACACTTGGCACTTGCGTGGCCAGCCACAGGGCGAAGTGCCGCAGGTCGCTGCGGTAGGCGGCCAGCGTGTTGCGGGACAGCCCGTCTTCCAGCCACAGCGCATCGGTGAACTGGTCAATGGCGGCTTGGTAAGACGCTTGCGCGGAGACATCGGGCATGTGGAAACGATAGCAGAGCGTCGCCACAAGTCTGCGCAGCAGCGACCCTGAGGCTCGCTTCCTGGCATGTGGCAGCAAGCGGCCTCAGGGCAGCCACCGAAACTGAAAAGCGCTGTGCGCAACCGGGCGAAAATACCCGCCACCACCCATTGCTGCCTGCGCGATGCCAGACTGCGCAACCCCCGCATCGGCCCCGCCCAGCCTTCCCTGGATCACGCTGCCAGGCGTCTGCATGCGCCGCTCGCCCACCTCTACCCACTGTTTGGAAGTCCCCGTGAACCAGCCCCTGGTTAAAGCGCGCAAGGAATTACGCGCCATCGCCATCATCGCCCTGCCGATTATTTTTGCGCAGTTGCTGCAAATGGGCATGGCGGTGGCGGACACCGTGATGGCCGGGCGGCTGAACGCCTTGACGTTGGCTGCCG
>JBBSRE010000012.1:0-19041 GCA_038243365.1 Burkholderiales bacterium
AGCCGACTCAGGGGGGCGACATGTTCAACTGAAGACGCGACGCGCCTGCGCAGAGCCGGCGGAAAGGTCACGCCCATCGAGCTGGTCGTACAGCAGTTCAAGATCGGCTGCGATCGGGTCCATTGCCATGGCGGGCAATGGCGTGCCGTTCTGATCGCACAGCGTGGCGTCCATGCTCTGGCACAGTGCCGCGGCGGCTTCGCGCAAACGGGCAAAGGGCGCCTCGCTGCGGTGCACCTGAGCGACATCCAGGCTGAGCAGCAGCTCGCGCACGGCGGATTGCTCGGGGTCGTCGGACAGAGCGGCCTGGGTGTCGAACGACAGCGTGAGCGCATGGCCACCGCCCTCCATCGAAGACGGAAGCACCAGACGCCCTGGCAATGTTCCCTGCACAAACCCCACTCGGCCTGCAGCCTGCTGCACATATCCGGGGCTCCAAGCCGCCTGGCGTGCCCGCAGCAAAAACGCCAACTGCGCGTCATGGTCACTGGCGAACTGGTCCAGCTCGCGCGCTCGGGCCACCTCGTGCAGCATGTCGGGAAAATCAGGCTCCGCGCCCACGTCGTCCGCAAAGGTCTGCGCTTTGGCGACAAACTCGGAGAACTCGATTTCGTTCAGCGCGCCCGTGCGGTTGGCCAGCTGAACGCCCGCCTGGAATGCCCGGTAGCGTTGCCCCGCAACCGGCGTTTCCCAGTGACCAGTGGCGTCGTTCAAGCCTTCGACCGCAAACGGCTTGCTGCCGGCTCGGCGGGTGGAGGGAAGCGCTGCAATGGCTGCGTCGCCCGACAAAGTCTGCTCCAGCGCCAACGGTGCAATCGCGTCGATCAGCGCATCAAGCGCCATGCGCCGGTCCGAAACGTGCGCCACCGGCGAGACGGGCAGCATGCCAGGCTCGGTGGGTGCGAAATCGCTCGATGGCTCTGCATCCGCGCTGGCCGAGCCATGGGCGTTGTCTTGCGACGCGGAGTCTGCCAGCGGCTTGTCGCCATCGAAGCCGGGTTCATGCCGCGGAGCTTCTTCGCGCTCGGGCCGGCGCGGCGCGTTCCGCGCGTTGTTCCAGGCGTTGTAAGCCAGGATCAGGGCCAACAACACGGCGCCAATAACGGCCAAACTGATTTGCAAAGTGCTCATAAAACGTTGAAAGCTTCCGGCGGGCTAAACGCCACGTACATCGCTCATTATTGAGCCTAGCCAAAGCAGTATCTGGATGAAATTGACGCTGTCGGCTCACAGTTGCCGTTCCCTGCTAAACGCCACCACGCAACCAAGGCCGAAATGGCCCGTACCCGTGCCACCGTGGATCTGACTTAGCCAGTCCACCGGGGGCGTGTCCCGTTCCATGAAGCACCGTGCGACTGTGGCGGGAACCGTCCCCACCAGCGCCACCGTGGATCCGGCTTTGCCGGTCCACCGGAGGCGTCCCCCTCGGGGGAAGGCGCGAAGCGACGCAGGGGGGCTTCATGCATCCGCCATGGACAAAGCAGACTCCATATCCACCGCCACGATCCGCGAGACGCCCTGCTCCTGCATGGTGACACCAATCAGCTGCTGCGCCATTTCCATGGCGATCTTGTTGTGGCTAATAAAAAGAAACTGCGTCTCACGACTCATGCTGGTCACCAGGCGGGCGTAACGCTCGGTGTTGGCGTCATCAAGCGGCGCATCTACCTCGTCGAGCAGGCAAAACGGCGCCGGGTTGAGCTGGAAAATGGCAAACACCAGCGCGATCGCGGTGAGCGCCTTTTCACCGCCTGAGAGCAGGTGAATGGTCTGGTTCTTCTTGCCGGGGGGCTGGGCCATCACTTGAACGCCCGAATCGAGAATTTCGTCGCCGGTGACGATCAGGCGCGCATTGCCGCCGCCAAACAGCTCAGGGAACATGCGGCCGAAGTGCTCGTTGACGGCATCGAAGGTGCCGGAGAGCAGCTGGCGTGTTTCGCCGTCGATCTTGCGGATCGCGTCTTCCAGCGTGTTCATGGCTTCATTGAGGTCGGCGTTTTGCGCGTCCAGGAACAGTTTGCGTTCGTTGGCCGCTGTCAGCTCTTCCAGTGCGGCCAGGTTGACCGCACCCAGTGCGGCAATGCCTTGCTGCAAGCGGTCGATTTCGCCTTGCAAGCCCGCCAGTTTCACGCCGCCTTCGGCAATCGACACCTCCAGTGCAGCCATATCGGCTTCCGCATCCTGCAAGAGCGTGGTGTATTGCTCCAGACCCAGTCGCGCAGCCTGCTCCTTGAGCTGAAATTCCGTGATGCGCGTGCGCAAAGGTTCCAGGGCGCGTTCCAGCTGCATGCGCCGTTCGTCGCTGGCGCGCAGGCGGGCGGTGAGGTCGTCGTAGCGACTGCGCTCTGCACCCAGCGTCTGCTCACGCTCCAGTTTTTGCGCCAGCACGGTTTGCAGGCCGCCTTGCGCCGCCGCGTCAGTCAGGCGCTCCAACTCACTCTGCGCGCGTTCGCGCTCAGTTGCGAGCGCGGCGATCTGCGCGGACGCGGTCGCCAGCGTGCGCTCCAGCTCCGCGCGGCGGGCAGCGGCGCTGCGCTGCGAAAAAGCGGCTTCTTGCGCCTGGCGCTCCAGGCTGCGCTGCTGCTCACGGCCGGCAGTCAGATGACGCTCAGCCTCAATAGATCGGTCACCCAACTGCGCATGGCGCTCCTGCGCGTCGGCCAATTGCATGTCGAGTTCTTCAAAGCGTGCCTCGGCGACGACGGCGCGCTCCTGCAGGTCGGCCAGCACGGCTTCTATCTCCGCCAGGTCGGCGTCGATCTGCTGGCTGCGTACGCGGGCCTGTTCGGCCAGTTGCGACAGGCGCAGGTGCTCTACCTGCAGTTCGTGCGCGCGCGACTGCTGTTCCCCGGCCTCGCGCCGGGTTTGCGACAGGCGCTGGGCGCTGTCCTGGTACGCGGCTTCGGCCCGCACCAGGGCATTGCGCGCCTCTTCGCTGATCAGCGTCTGGGCGCGCAGCTCTTTTTCGAGGTGCTCGATTTCCTGCGCCCGCGCCAGCAGGCCAGACTGCTCTGAATCCTGCGCAAAGAAACCCACGCTGTGCGAAGTGACGGCATGGCCGCCCGGCACGTACAGAGTCTCGCCCGGTGCCAAGCGATCGCGCAGCGACAGCGCTTCATCGAGTGTGGCTGCGGTGTAGCAGCCGCTTAGCCACTCGCTAAGGATGGCTTGCAGACCTGCGTCGTGCACCCGCAGCAGGCTGGAGAGGCGATTGAGCGAATGTGGCGTCGACGTCGGCGTCGGCGTGTGTTGCGCGGCGGGCGGCGTGAAGAACGCAAGGCGCGCGGGCGGCGCCTCCTGCCCGGTGCTGCCGAGAAACCCGCGCACCGATTCCAGTCGCCCTACTTCCAGCGCCCCAAGTCGCTCGCGCAGCGCAGCTTCCAATGCGTTTTCCCACCCGGCTTCGATGTGGATACGTGTCCACAGGCCCGCCAATCCCGCGAGGCCTTGGCGCTCCAGCCACGGCTGGAGCTTGGACGATGTCTTGAGTTTTTCTTGCAAGGCTTTGAGCGCCTCACGCTTTGCGGAGAGTTCAGCCAGGCGATTGCTCTCGTGGTTGACGGCCTGCTGGCGCTCGCGCCGTTCGTCGTCCAGCGTGGGAACGGCATCCTGAAGTTCGGCCAGGCGCGCTGCCTGGACCTCCGCCGCATCCTGCGCCTCTGCCAGCTGCTCCTGCAAATTCACAAGGCGCGCCTCTTCCGGGGCCGAGACCGCGCTGCGGTCGGCACGCAGGCGCTCAAAGCGCTGCTCCTGCTGGCGCTTTTGTTCTTGAATGTTGCGTTGCTCGGCGGCCAGCACCTGAATTTGCTGCTGTACCTGCACCACGAGGCCGCGCTGCTCGTCGGCTCCGCGCTGCGCCACTCGGAGCGCGTCCTCCAGGTCGGGCAGCACGGCGGCTTGTTCTTCCACCTGAGCGGCGAGCAGTTCGGCGCGCTCTTCTGCGTCTACGCCAGCGCCCGTCTGGTTCTCGAGTTCGGCCTGAGCTTCTGCGCTCCGGGCAGCCCACTCCTGCCCCTGAGTGGCCAATTGCACCAGCCGCTGCTCAACGCGCTGGCGGCCTTCGATCACGTAGCGGATCTCGGCTTCAAGGCGGCCCACTTCTGCCGTGGCTTCGTAGAGTTTGCCCTGCGCTTGATTGACTTGGTCGCCCGCCGCGTAATGCGCCTGACGCACGGTTTCCAGCTCGGATTCGACATGCCGCAAGTCGGCGGTGCGCGATTCGAGGTCGTTCACAGCCTGCAGGCCATCAAGGCGGACCTTGTCCTGGTCGGCGGCAGCATCGGAGCGTTTGAGAAACCACTGCTGCTGCTGACGCAGTGTCGCTTGGGCATTCAAGGTTTGGTAGCGCTGCGCCACTTCGGCCTGCTTCTCCAGGCGCTCCAGATTGCTGCCGAGCTCACGCAAGATGTCGTCGACCCGAGTCAGGTTCTCACGCGTGCCATGGAGACGGTTTTCCGTTTCGCGGCGACGCTCCTTGTATTTCGAAACACCTGCGGCTTCTTCGAGAAACAGGCGCAGTTCTTCGGGCCGGCTCTCGATGATGCGGCTAATGGTGCCCTGGCCGATGATGGCGTAGGCGCGAGGCCCAAGGCCAGTACCCAGAAAGACATCCTGCACGTCGCGGCGGCGTACCGGCTGGTTGTTGATGTAGTAGCTGCTGGTGCCGTCGCGTGTCAAGACGCGCTTGACGGCGATTTCCGCGTACTGGTTCCACTGGCCACCAGCACGGTGGTCGTTGTTTTCGAAGCTCAGCTCGACGCTGGCACGACTGGCCTGCTTGCGCAAGGTGGTTCCGCTGAAAATCACGTCCTGCATGGACTCGCCACGCAACTCGCTGGCTTTCGACTCTCCCAGCACCCAACGCACCGCATCCATGATGTTCGATTTGCCGCAACCGTTCGGACCGACCACGCCGACCAGCTGTCCCGGCAGCAGGAAGTTGGTCGGCTCGGCGAACGACTTGAAGCCGGAGAGTTTGATCGAGTTGAGGCGCACGTTGGTATTAAGAACCTGAACAGGTTCTGCAGGCCGCCAAGGTTGCAAAGGAACCGTCACCGCGAGTCCAAACCCCCGGCATCTTCGGCGCTAGCGGCCCGAGGCGCGGATGTTACCCGAGCGCCGACTTGGCCCGCACGGGCTCGGCGACGCTCTTTTCGGCACCGGAAGCACACCTCAGCTGCAAGCCGGCGGTTGTGAAGTTTTGGGTGTTGCTCATGTACCAGCAGTCTCAAGGGGCTCAACGTCGGTACGACGGAGCCTCGCAGCCGGTCCGGTCAATCCCAACCATGCCCAGTAGAAAAGAACGCTCGCGATAGGCGTGCCTGCGAATGTGTGTGAAGTTGTTCTTATTACACGCCGTGCGTAAGAAGCCGTGCAACACTCCGCCGCCGCTCACGCAGGAACTTTTCATGCATCCCACTTCTCCGCGCCTTGTTGACTCCCCGCTGCTCCCTGATCCGGCCGGAGCACCTGGGACTAGTGCCGCGCATGCGACCGGTGCTGCGCCTGCTGCGACCTCTGGGTCGGTACTGGCTCGCCAAGCCGGCCGCACTGCGATTGCCGCCGCGGCGGCCAGTGCTCTGGCCGCGTGCGGAGGCGGAGGCGGGTCCTCAGAACCCATCCCCGCGCCAGGGATGGGAGGCGGCCCGGGCCCGGTGCCAGGTACACCGGCCCCAACTCCGCCCGGCACGCCTCCGCCTGTGACTGCACCACCGGTCGCTCCCGGCCCTACGCCAACTCCGGCTCCGGCTCCGGCTCCGGCTCCGGCTCCGGCTCCAGGTCCGGGCACCGGAGGTCCGTCGCCCTCGCCCACCCGCAGCGCCGAAGAAGCGGCGTTGTTTCTCAGTCAGGCCACCCTGGGCGCCAACCGTGCACAAATCGAGGCGCTGACCCGCGGCTCGCTGGACGACTGGCTGAACGACCAGTTCTCCGAACCGCTGGTCAGCCACGTGGCGTGGATGCAGTCCAAGGGCTATGCGAACGCAGGGAACATCAATTCCACCGACGGCATAGACAACACTGTATGGCGCGCCTTCATCGGCGGCCAGGACGCATTGCGTCAACGCGTGGTGCTGGCGCTGTCGGAAATCTGCGTGGTATCGCTCCTGGGCGTGAACGGCGCTTGGCGGCAATTTGCCATGGCACGTTACCTGGACGTTCTGCAAACGCATGCTTTCGGCAACTACCGCCAGCTCCTTGAAGCGCTGACCCTCAGTCCGGCGATGGGAACCTTCCTGACCTATCGGGGCAACGCCAAGGCCAACCCAAAAACCGGCAGTCAACCCGACGAAAACTATGCCCGTGAGGTGATGCAGCTGTTCACCATTGGCTTGGTGCAACTGCGGGACGACGGCTCAGTGGTGATGCGCGGCGGCAAGGAAGCCGAGAGCTATGGGAATGCGGACGTCAGCGGACTGGCGCGTGTTTTCACGGGCTGGAACCTGGACACAACAGGACTCGCCCAGCCCTACCCTGCCGACTCTGTGGTGCGGCCGATGGTACAGATGGCGTCGCGCTACGAAACCGGGGCCAAGCAATTCCTGGGCGCAAGTATTCCCAGTGGAACTGACGCTCGAACCGCGCTGCGCATCGCGCTTGACACCTTGTTCAACCACCCCAACCTGGCGCCCTTCGTCAGCCGTCAGCTCATCCAGCGCATGGTGACGAGCAACCCTAGCGCGGCATACGTGCGGCGGGTCACGGCCACCTTTGCCAACGACGGCCAGGGCGTGCGCGGCGACATGCGCGCCGTGATCCGCGCGATCTTGCTGGACCCCGCGGCGCGCGATGCCGCGCGGCTCAAAGACGCCACTTGGGGCAAGCTGCGCGAGCCTGTGCATCGTTTTGTGCAGTGGGCGCGGGCGTTCTCGGCGACTTCGGCATCCGGCAGTTGGAATGTGGGAGATCTGTCGGACCCGGCTTTCCGACTGGGGCAGAGCCCGTTGCGCTCGCCCTCGGTATTCAACTTTTTCAGGCCCGGCTATATGCCGCCCAACACGGCACTCGCCACGCGGGGTTTGGTGGGGCCCGAGTTTCAAATCACCAATGAATCCACGGTGGCGAGCTACGTCAACTTCATGCAGGGAGCCATCGCAGGCAAGAACGTGGGCGATCTGAGAGCCGACTACGGTGGTTTGCTTGCGCTGGCTGCGAGCGGGGAGGCTCTTGTGGCCGAGCTCAAGCTGGTGATGACTGGCGGACAGATGAGCGAGGCCACCCGTGTGCTGCTGGTGTCGGTGGTGAATGGCATGCCCGGCAAGAGTCAGAGTGACCTGCTGAACCGCGTCTACGCAGCTTTGACGCTGGTTCTTGCGGCGCCTGAATACATCGTCCAGAAATAGAGCCGACCATGCATGCTTCACATCCCCCCTTTCCTGGCTCGTTCGATTTCAGCGCGCCCGCCAATGCTTCGCGCCGGGCTTTTCTGCGCCGCGGCGGTGCACTTTCCATGGCAGCGGGGGCCGCACCCTGGGCGCTGACGCTCGCATCCATCGGCGACGCAGCGGCGCAAAGTGCCACCGACTACAAGGCGCTGGTCTGCATTTTTTTGAACGGAGGCAACGACTCCTGGAACACGGTGGTCCCTTACGACAACACCCACCATGCGCTCTACCAAAAGATGCGTCCGAATATCGCTTATGGCCACGATGCGCTGACGCCCGGCCTTCTGGTGCCGACCTTGGCACCGCCTGACGGTCGCCAGTTTGCGCTGGCGCCAACGCTTTCGACGGGTCTCAAGCCACTGTTTGAGCAGGGCAAGCTCGCCGTGTTGCACAACGTGGGCACGCTCATGGCGCCCACCACCAAAGCGCAATACCGCGCGCGCTCCGTGGAACTCCCACCCAAGCTGTTCTCCCACAACGACCAGCAGTCGTTTTGGCAGGCCTCCTCCGCAGAGGGAGCGCCTCGCGGTTGGGGAGGCCGCCTGGGCGATCTGGCCATGGCCAGTAACAGTGTGTCGACGTTCACGTGCGTGACGGTGTCCGGCAACGCAGTGTTCCTGTCGGGCGACACCGCCATAGGCTACAACGTATCGACCAGCGGACCTGTGCTTATCAACGGCATCCAGAGCCCGTTGTTCGGCTCCAGCGCGGCATCGCAGGCGCTGCGCCAGTTGATGACTGCGCCGTCTGCTCATCTGATGGAAAACGAACATGCGCGCGTTGCGAAACGCAGCATCGACTCGGGCGGCTTGCTCAGCACAGCGCTTGCAGGCGCCCCTTTGCCCACGCCGTTTCCAGACAAAAACCGCCTGGCGAGCCAACTGGGATTGGTGGCGCGCATGATCGCCTCGCGCCAGCAGCTGGGGGCGCGCCGGCAGGTCTTCTTTGTGTCGATCGGTGGCTTTGACACGCACGATAATCAAGTGAAGAACCATCCGGGGCTGCTCGGGCAGGTAGGCGACGCCATGGCCGCGTTCTACCGCGCCACGCAATCGTTGGGAGTGGCGTCCCAGGTCACCGCGTTCACTGCCTCAGACTTCGGCCGCACGTTGGTCAGCAACGACGATGGCTCTGATCACGGCTGGGGCTCTTCTCAGTTCGTCATGGGCGGCGCCGTGAATGGCGGACGTTTTGTCGGCCCGGCGGCTCTGCCCGCCAACGATGGCCCGGACGATGTCGGTCAGGGGCGCCTGCTCCCTGCCCTGGCGGTCGAACAGTACGCGGCCACGCTGGCGCAGTGGTTCGGTGTGCCGGCATCCGATCTACCGATGGTTTTGCCGCGAATCAGCCAGTTCAGCGAGCGTGATCTGGGGTTTATGACGCTGTAGCTCGGCGCAGCCTTAAACATCCAGAGCGAAACTGAGAGGTTGAACCGCTGATCTTGTGATTACCACCACCTAGATTTTGAGGACTAACACCCGTCCAGCGTGATCGCACGGCAGCTGCACCATCGCTCCCGGCAGACATTACAAAAACCCACGCTCGATCGGCATCAGAAGCGCCAGCAGTTCGCTTCACTCTCACTTCGCGCAGCCACCACATGCCCGGTCAAGAACCGAAAGCGGCGACCCCCTGTCCACTTGGAATCCCGGAGCCAAGGCTGACCCAGATACACACTCTGCGCAAGCCGCAGCAAGAAAGTCTTGGCACCAAACGAGTGGCCGGAACGCCGGCTGTGACGGCTGCGAAAGGGTCATGGACGGAGTCCGGCTTGAGCGCCTCTCGTCGAATCAAAATCGCGGCGTTCCGAGCTCGATATCGGAGGGTGAATACCGAAGAAAAATCGGCTTTCTCACATGATCTACAATAAATTTTAGATTTTGAAAGGGCATCTCTCCATGAAAAACAACCAACTTTTCTCCAAATTTGCCGTTCCGTTGATCGCAGGACTTGCATTGTCCGTGTGCGCTACGACCGGTTTCGCTGCCGACAATAATTCGATTGTCGTGGGTGCCGACACCACTTTCCCTCCTTTCGAAACGGAAGTTGACGGCAAGGTCGCAGGCTTCGATATCGACATGATCGAAGCCATCGCCAAGGCAGAAGGCTTGACGGTTACGTTCAGGACCATGCCCTTCAACGGGATCATCCCAAGCCTGCAGGCTGGATCTGTCGACGCCGCTGTGGCGGGCATCACGATCAAAACAAGTCGCATGCAGAGCGTCGATTTCAGTGACGCGTATTACAAGTCCGGCTTGTCGGTTTTGGTCAAGAGCGACTCCAAGATCAAGGGCTTTGCCGACTTGAAAGGCCGTGTGGTTGCGACCAAAAAAGCGACTTCGTCAGTGGACTACATGACCAACAACGGAATCGACTCCAAATACATCAAGCAGTTTCAGGACATCGACACCGCCTACCAGGCGCTTATGACGGGTGGCGCAGATGCGGTCGTATTTGACAACCCGGTCAACCTCAATTTCACGACAGCCCACAAGGGTGCGAAGGTCGTCGGCGAGCTGCTGACCGGTGAGTACTACGGTATTGCCGTGAGCAAGAAAAGTCCTGAACTCGCTGCCAAGCTCAACAGCGGTCTGGCCAAAATCAAGAAAAGCGGCGAATACAAGCAGTTGTTCGTGAAGTATTTTGGTGGTGATCTCAACGGCGCGGTGAACGAGGTGAAGAAGCCTGCTGAAATCGCAATCAAGGATTAAGCCTAGATTCAGCGCAGACCTCCACATGAAGGGCGCGGTGCAGGAAATGGCACCGCGCTTTTTTTTGTCCATTTGAATCGGTGGCGTGTGCCCCCGTTAAACCCAGACTAGGTCAAGGCTCATGAATGTAATCTGGCAAAACCTTCCTGCCCTCCTGGACGGCTTGCGCCTCACCATCCAATACGCGCTTGGCGCGATTATTCTGATGGTTGGCATCGGCCTGATCGCCGCACTGATGCGGCTCTCTCGATTTCGTATCTTGAACTGGATTGCTTGGGCTTATGTCGAAGTCTTTCGATCCACACCGCTGCTGGTACAGTTGTTTTTTGTCGTACTGGGTTTGCCGGCCATACTGCCCGTCAACGAATGGTTTGGCCAGTTGACATATCCCATCCTGGCTGCTGCGCTCACCCTCAGTTTGAACGAAGGCGCGTACGTAACGGAGATCATCCGTGCGGGCATATTGGGAGTCGATCGCGGTCAAAAGGAAGCGGCCGACAGCATCGGCATGACCGGCTTTCAGAACATGCGCTATATCGTGTTGCCGCAAGCCTTTAAGCGGATGATTCCACCGCTGGTGAATCAAGCAGCACAAACGATCAAGGACACTTCGCTGCTGGCACCAGTGGGCATCATTGAACTGGTCTACAAGGGCGAGATTGTGATTGCATCGACTTTTGCCTCGTTCTCCATCTGGGGTGCCATCGCTGTTCTGTATTTCATACTCATTTTCTCGGTGTCGCAGTGCGCTTCATATCTCGAGCGGAGGCTTCAAGTTGATAAACGTTAAGAATCTCCATAAATCCTTTGGTGACAAGGCAATCCTGAAGGGCATTGACAGCCACGTAGCCGAACAGGAGGTCGTAGTCGTCATTGGTCCTTCTGGCAGCGGGAAAAGCACCTTTCTTCGCTGCCTGAACGGACTCGAAAAAGTCACCAGCGGCGAAATAGAAATTGCCGGTATGAAGCTGACTGACCCCAAGACCAATATCCACAAGCTGCGCCAGCACGTGGGCATGGTGTTTCAGCAGTTCAATCTTTTCAAACATCTGACGATCCTGGAGAACATCACGATTGGGCCGCGCAAGGTCAAGAAAATGTCTGTGCCCGAAGCCAACAAGGTCGCGCGCGCTCTTTTGGAAAAAGTGGGCCTGTCGGACAAGGAAACCAGCTTCCCTGACGAGCTCTCCGGTGGTCAGCAGCAGCGCGTAGCGATCGCTAGGGCGCTCGCAATGGAGCCGGCGGTGATGCTTTTCGATGAGCCCACTTCAGCGCTCGACCCCGAAATGGTCGGAGAGGTGCTTCAGGTGATGAAGTCGCTGGCCGTGGAAGGCATGACCATGGTCGTCGTGACACATGAGATGGGCTTCGCGCGGGAGGTGGGCCATCGTGTCATCTTCATGGACGATGGCCAAGTTGTCGAAGAAGGTAAGCCAGAGGACCTTTTTTCCAATCCGAAGGCTCAGCGCACCCAAGAATTCCTCGCCAAGATTCTCTGAAAAGACGGTACGCCAACGCAGCCGGGAAATGAAGCCTCAAATTTCCCGAGCTGATTTGCGTTCCAGCGCTCATCCCTGATGAATCTTGCGCTACAAAAGGAGAAGCGCCTTTTTCGTCAGCCGACGCTTCCCGTCACCGGCAGCACGATGCCTGTGATGTAGCTCGAGCACACTGGCGATGCGAGGAACACATACGCTGGAGATATCTCCTCTGGCTGCGCCGGTCGCCCCAGGTCAGTGCCCTTGCCGAACGAGACGATGTCGTGAGGCGATTGATCCGCCGGGTTCAGAGGCGTCCACACGGGGCCCGGTGCCACGGCGTTCACGCGAATCCCCTTATTCGCCAGGTTTTTGGCCAGCGACATGGTGAACGCATGGATGGCGCCCTTGGTGGCGGAATAATCCACCAGATGACCCGCGCCGCTTATGCCGGTCACCGAACCGGTGTTGATGATGCAGCAGCCTTGCCGCAGGTGAGATAGCGCAGCTTGAACCATATGAAATTAACCGTAGATATTCGTCCGGAAGGTTTCGTCGAAACGTTCCTCGGTGATGTCGCCAATCGAGTCAGCATGCAGTTGGAACGCGGCGTTATTGACCAGAACGTCCAGCTTGCCAAAGTGCTTGACCACCCGGTTGACAGCTGCGCAGAAAAAAGTCACGGTCTTTGACATCGCCCGAGATCAGCAGGCAGCGCCGCCCTTCAGCTTCGATTCAGCGCTGGGTTTCCAACGCATCTTCGTGCTCGTTGAGGTACATCACTGCGACATCCGCGCCCTCGCGGACAAACAGCACCGCAACCGCGCGGCCAATGCCGGAATCAGCTCCCGTAATGATGGCTGTGAGGCCTTCGAGCTTTCCACAACCGTGGTAAGCAGGAGCTTGGAAACGCGGAGCGAGATTCATGTCCGCCTCGAGCCCAGGTTTTTTCAAGTGCTGGCTCGGCAGGGGTGGCACGGGCTCAGGGTGCCCAGGACCAGGCGCAGCAGCTTTGCTTTGGGGCTCTGCTTTGGAATGCGCCTTGTGAGCGACCGTCCCTGCGGCCTTGTCTTTTCCGTCCTGCACTGCCTGAAGCCTTTGAGCTTTCTGGGCTGTGTCGTCCGCCGAAGTTCGGCCCGCGTGCAATAAGAGTGAGTCGGGAGTCGTCGAAGGCTTCTCAAGTTCGGTGCGTTTGGACGTCATGGCGCTTCCTGGTGTGATGCCGTTCAGCGGGCAGCTGCGTTATCGCCAGCCTTTGCTGCGCTGGTGGTGTCTGGGTGACCCCGGCCCGAGCCAGACTTATTACCGCCACCCGATTCCTTGTTCACGGTTGCCCAGGCCCGTCGCTCGGCTTCTTTTTCGCTCACACCGCTTTTTTCATAGCTGTCTTCGATGTGCTCGGCCGTGCGCTTTTGCTTGTCGGTGTAGGCCGACTTGTCACCCTGTGACCTGTGTCTCTCCTGAAAGCTCTGAACTGGCCCACACTATTCGGCAAAGCCACCCATGGATGTGGGAATCGTCCGAATGGAACGTGGGCGCGGCTGGCATCCAAATATCCGGACGTATCTGGACGTATATTTCGTTGAACTGTTGCACCTCGGCGGCAACAATGAATCTTTGTCAGCCCGAGACTCTCCATGCCCATGGAACTGCTCCGCGAACTCGCGGAAACCCCTCTGCCCTGCACCTTGACGCTCGAGACCGACATCGATCGGCTACGGGTTCTGAGAGCAGCGGGTCACATTGCGGCCCTGTTGCCGAGTCCCGGCTCCAGCAGCAGATTGGGTCGCGTGTTGGCAATCACACCGCAAGGCCGCGCGGCTTTATCGCAGCAGTGCTCTTCTTCTTCTCCGCGCTAGGTGTACCCCCAACGTACACGGGGTCATTGCAGATCGTTGCTTGCGCAATAGTTACCTAGTCAATTAAATTACGGGTATGACACTGCCCGATTCGCGCGTTACCGATCCCACCTTCGCCAAAGGGGCGCAGGCACCTCCAAGCTCAGACAAAGCACGCGAAGACGGTGTTTTCTACACCGTAGCGAGCATGCGTCCGGAAGAAAGCGTCGGCTACCTGCTCCGCAGTGCGTTGGTGTCCATTCGCAGCGCGGCGGACAGCAAGCTGCAGGTGCGCGGCCTCACCTTTGCACAGTGCTTGCCGCTGTACAAAATTTCCCGATGCGAAAGCACCACGCTCGCCGCACTGGCGCGCGAGCTGGATGCTGAGCCATCCGCAGTCACCAGGCTGCTAGACCGCCTGGAGGCCAAGGAGCTCGTCACGCGTGAGCGCTCCACTACCGACCGCCGGGTGGTGCACGTTCGCACCACACCACTCGGCAATGCCATGGCGCAAGAGCTTGCGCCGGTGCTCTCGGACACCATGAACGCACATTTGGCCGGTTTCTCACACGAGGAATGGCAGCAGCTCATGGACATGCTTCGCCGCATGCTGGCCAACGGCGAGAACAGCGCCAAATAAACGGCCTGCACTGCCGCGCTGCGTTCTCGTTCTGCCTGCGCCGTTCCTCTTTTCTCTTTCTTCCTCTCCCCTCATCCCATGTCTGATCTGACGCGACTGCACTCCCGTCGCCCCTTTTCTGGTGCGCTGCTTGCCCTCGCTGTGGCCAGCCTGATTACGGGGTGCGCCAGCCCCGGCGCACCGCACGCGCCGCTCGCGCCTACCTCAGCTGTGGCGGTGGGCTTACCAAGCCAGGCGATGGCCGATGAAGCGGCGCTGCCAACGGCCCGTTGGTGGACCGCGCTCGGCGACACCCAGCTTGACGCGCTTATCGAGGAAGCATTGGTACAGCAGCCCTCTTTGGCGGTTGCCCGCGCACGGGCCGCACAAGCAGCCGCCTTGGCCAACGTCCGAAATGCCTTGAACGGGCCACAGGCGGTGTTGTCGGTCGATGCAACGCGCCAACGCTACACAGCCAACGGTCTCGTGCCGCCGCCCGTGGCTGGCAACGTGTACGACAGCGCCACCATTCAGGCAGGTTTGAGTTGGTCGCCGGATTTTTTTGGCCAGCACCAGGCCGAGCTCGAAGCCGCAATCGGCCTGGCACGCGCTTCGCGGGCCGACGCCGCGGCAGCAGCCAATACGCTTGGCACGCAATTGGCGCGCGGCTGGGTAGCGCTGGCACGGGTGCTGGCAGACCAGCAAGTAGCACAGCAGGCGCTCGAGCAGCGCCAAGCCATGGATCGCCTTACGCGAGAGCGAGTCAACGCGGGCATCGACAGCCAAGTGGAGCTTACACAAGCCAATGCCGCAGTGCCGGATGCGGCCGCCCAGGTAGAAGCACTGGCTGAACAGGCCGCCCTGGCTCGACGCCAGATTGCCGTATTGGTGGGCAAGGCGCCCGGCGCCCTGCCCGATCTGGCACCCCGTCTCAGCGCTCTGATCCGGCCCGTGGTGCCCCAAGTGCTGGGCGCCGACTTGCTCGGTCGCCGGCCTGAGGTGGTGGCGGCGCGCTGGCGCATTGAGGCAGCTACCCAAGGCGTCAGTGCTGCACGCAGTGAGTTTTATCCCAACATCAATCTGACTGCGTTTGTCGGCTTCAGCGCGCTCGGGCTGGATCGCCTGTTCCAGGGCAGCTCGCGCCAGGCGGGCATTGCACCTGCCTTGCGCCTTCCCATCTTTGACGGTGGTCGGCTGCGCGCTCAGCTGGGCGGGCGCGAGGCCGAGCTCGACGCTGCGATTGCGCAGTACAACGGTTTGGTGCTCGACGCCGTGAAGCAAGCCGGTGATGCGATTGCGTCCGTCGGCTCCATTGAGCGCCAGCAATCGCTGCAGCAGGACGCACAGACTGGCTCCGAAAAAGCGTGGCGATTCGCCAAAGAGCGCTATGGCGCAGGGCTGGGCAACTACCTCATTGTGCTCAACACAGAGACCCAAGTGCTGGCCCAACGCTACAAGGCGGTGGCGTTGCAAGCCCGCGCACTGGACGTGCGGCTCACCTTGATGAACGCGCTCGGCGGAGGCTGGACCGATGACACGATGCAGATGCAGGCAGACGCCCACTGAACCTGACCAGACGTCCTATCGCCTCCTCCCTCTTCATTCCGTACCCCCCGCTATTGCGCCAGAAAAAGACACCACCATGAGCGAAGAGAAAAAAGCCCCGCCACAGAAATCCACAACCCGCCGCCGCGGCCTCACCGCAATTGCAAGCGTAGTGCTGATCGCCGGCGTCGGCTGGGGCGTATGGCATTGGATGGAAGGTCGCCATTACGAATCGACCGACAACGCCTATGTTGCCGGCAACGTAGTGCAGATCACGCCGCAGATGGGCGGCACCGTGGTGGCGATTGGCGCAGACGACACCGACCACGTGCAGGCGGGCCAGCTCCTGGTGCGCTTGGACCCGGCCGACGCCCGGGTGGCGCTGGACCAGGCGGAGGCCGCTCTGGCGCAGAGCGTGCGCGAGGTGCGCAGCCTGTACGCCAACAACGATGCGCTCAAAGCGCAGGTCAACCTGCGCAAGGCCGACGTGGCGCGCGCCGAAGCGGAGGTGTCTCGCCTGCAGGCCGACGTGCAGCGCCGTGCTCCGTTGATCGCCAGTGGTGCTGTTGGTAAGGAAGAATTCCAGCACGCCAACGCCGTGGTCAGCACGGCGCAGAGCAGCGTTGCAGCCACCAAGGCCGCGCTCGTGGCAGCCCAGCAACAACTGGTGGCCAGCCAGACGCAGACCGAGGACACCAGCGTTCAGGAACACCCCAGCGTGCAGCGTGCATCCGCCAAAGTGCGCGAAGCCTACCTGGCGATGCAGCGCATGAACCTGGTGGCGCCTGTGTCGGGTTACGTGGCCAAGCGCGGCGTGCAACTGGGCCAGCGTGTGGCCGCCGGAAGCCCGCTGATGACGGTCGTAGCACTGCAGGACGTTTGGGTGGATGCCAACTTCAAGGAAAGCCAGCTGCAGAAATTGCGCATCGGCCAAACCGCCGATGTGGTGGCCGACGTCTACGGCGACAAGGTCACCTTCCACGGCACTGTGGTCGGATTGGGTGTCGGCACCGGTGCCGCTTTTTCACTGCTGCCGGCGCAAAACGCCACTGGCAACTGGATCAAAGTGGTGCAGCGGATTCCAGTGCGCATTGCGCTGGACAACGCCGAGCTCAAGGACCACCCGCTGCGCATTGGGTTGTCGATGGACGTCAAGATCGACACGGATGACCAGAGCGGCAAGATGCTGTCCGATTCCAGCCGCAATGCGCCCGTGACGTCCACTCACGTGTTCGATGCGCAGTTGCAGGAAGCAGACGCAGCGGTACAGCGCACCATTGCTGCCAACCTGGGGCGCAAGCGGGGCAGCAGCCAGGCCTCCTCACCCGTATCGGCAGTCTCATTAGCATCGGCTCACGCCAAGCGCGCTGCCCGACGGACTGGCCGCCATCATGTTGCTGAGGGTGCACCAATAGAGCAATTGACCAGCGCACAGACGCAGAGCAACTTTGTTGCCAAGGCAGATCGCGTTTCCGCAGACGCAACGCAGTAACGGCTCAGGCACTTCTCTCCATGACTGCTGCCAACGCTGCCGCCGGTGATCCGGCGCCGACACTCAACGCGCCTGCTACGTCTGCCTCGGCGGCCCTTGCTCCTGTTGCTCTGCCTGCTGCTACTCCGCGAAACGCCAAGCCCGCCGCACCACCGGCACACCCTCCGCTGCAGGGCATGACGCTGATCCTGGGCACGCTTGCGCTGTCGCTGGCGACCTTCATGAACGTGCTGGATTCGTCGATTGCCAATGTGTCCATCCCCGCCATCGCGGGCGATGTGGGCGTGAGCCCGGCGCAGGGAACCTGGGTCATCACCAGCTTTGGCGTGGCCAATGCGATCTCAGTACCTCTCACCGGTTGGTTGACGCAGCGCTTCGGCGCGGTGCGGCTGTTCACCACCAGCATCTTGCTGTTTGTGCTGACGTCCTGGCTGTGCGGGTTCGCCTCATCAATTGAAATGTTGATCGTGTTCCGCGTCCTGCAGGGCGCGGTGGCCGGGCCGATGATTCCGCTCTCGCAGACCCTGCTACTGGCGAGCTTTCCGCGCGCGCGTGCCGGCATGGCGCTGGCACTTTGGGGCGTGACCACGCTGGTGGCGCCGGTGGTTGGGCCGCTGCTTGGGGGGTGGATCACCGACAACATTTCCTGGCCCTGGATTTTCTATATCAACGTGCCGGTGGGTTTGATAGCCGCCGCCGTCACCTGGAGCATTTACCGCGACCGGGACACGCCGCGCAAAAAATTGCCAATTGACACGCTAGGGCTGTCGCTGCTGGTGATATGGGTGGGTTGCGCGCAGCTCATGCTCGACAAGGGCAAGGAGCTCGACTGGTTCTCTTCGCCCATCATCGTGGCGTTGGCGGCCATCGCCGTGATTGCCCTCGCGGTGTTTCTGGTGTGGGAACTGACTGACGACCATCCCGTGGTCGATCTCACGCTCTTTAAAGAGCGCAACTTCGCTTTTGGTGCTTTGGCGCTGTCAGTGGCATATGCCCTTTTCTTTGGCAACGTGGTGTTGCTGCCGCTATGGCTGCAGCAGTGGATGGGCTACACCGCGACCAATGCTGGCATGGCGCTGGCGCCGGTGGGTATTTTTGCCATCGTCTTGACACCGCTGGTCGGGCGCAAAGTGGGCGACTGGGACCCACGGCGCATGGCGACCGGGGCCTTTGTGGTGTTTGCATTGGTGCTGTGGATGCGCGCCCAATTCACCACCGAGACCGATTTCCTGCACATCCTGGTGCCCACGCTCATACAGGGCGGAGCCATGGCGTTTTTCTTCATTCCGCTCACCACCATCACACTGTCAGGCTTGCCGCCGGAGCGCATCGCGGCCGCTGCGGGCCTGAGCAATTTCGTGCGCATCATGGCGGGCGCCATGGGGGTTTCGATTGCTACCACGCTGTGGGACAGCCGCGCCGCGCTGCACCATGCGCATCTGGCCGAAGGCATGGTGCAAGGCCAGGGCGTATTTGGGCAGACCATGCTGCAGATGCAGGCCGCCGGGCTCACGCACCAGCAGGCCCTTGTACAAATTAATCGGTTGATTGACCAACAGGCCTTTACGCGTGCGGCGGACGATGTGTTCCTGGCTTCAGCCGGATTGTTCTTGCTCTTGATCGGCTTGATCTGGTTCACCAAACGGCCTGCGCGCGAAGGTGGTGGTGCGGAAGCCGCAGCCGGCGCGCACTGACTGAAAATTTATGATCAAAATGATCTCTAGCGCATACGCAGTAAGCGCCAGAAGCTATTGAATCAGGAGCAAATGGACCGCGATCCGTACGCACGTTGCTGCCAACGTGAGTGCCTGAATCAGGTGCTGCTGCGCTGGCGCACCAGCGCCTCGAATTCGTATGCCGGCACCGGACGCGACAACAGGTAACCCTGCCAGGTATGGCAATGGTGACGGGCCAGGAAAGCCTCTTGCGCAGCTGTCTCTACACCCTCTGCAATCACCTGCAGGCCCAGACTGGCA
>JBBSRE010000013.1:0-18792 GCA_038243365.1 Burkholderiales bacterium
CCGGATGCACGCTGCCGCCAGCGGCGTAGAACTCGCTTGTCGAAACCGCACGGGCCCAGATGGCGATGCCGATGGAGAGCGCGAAGCTCAGACCGACAAAAATGTTGATGGTTGTTTGAAGAGACATGATGGTTCAGTCCTTATTCTTCCTGCACGCCGAACCGGCGATCAATGTCGCCCATCTTCTTCGCGTAATAAAAAATCAACACGATGAACACGTAGATGGAGCCCTGCTGGGCGAACCAGAATCCCAGCGGATAGCCGCCCAAGTGGAAATTGTTCAGCCAACCAGCGAACAGGATGCCCGCCCCGAAAGACACGAGAAACCAGACGATCAAAACTTTGAACAACAGGTTGAGCGTGGCTTTCCAATAGGCGTGACTGCTTTTGTCTTCCGTCATGAAGTCCCCTCCTTTTTAAGATCAAAACGCAGCGACCAATGCCCGCTGCCCCCGCGCACCGGGCCCCCGTTTCGTTGAGCCGCCGGGGAAAACCCGGCAATTCCACTGACGCGCCATGTGCCTGCGTCTTGCACTTTCGTTTCGCTTCCTTACAGCCAACTGATGAAAGTTGCGGTTCGCTTGCTACATGCCGGCAGTCAAGGGAAAACACCGATCTGGAGATGGCCGGCTGGCAACACCGCTATCGCGCACGGCTACTCGAAACAAAAACAAAAAACCCGTCCTGCCGAAAGGCAGGACGGGTTCGATGGATATGGGCTGAGGCAGCCGGTTCAGCAGCCTGCTGGGCGATCACCGCGCATCGGAATGATGGCATTCACTTTAACGGTTTCTCCGGAACCGTTGCTTGCGCTCAAGGTTTTCCCGTTGATAAACACTTGATTGAGATCGCGGCGGACGGTGGTGTTGTCAGGTGCGTCGTTGGTGTACTCGCGACCATCAAGAGTCAGATAGATCACGTAGAGCGCGTCGCCTCCACTCTCATAGCGCACGTCGCCGAACGCCTTGACTGCGCTGGCGCCGACTTTGGAGGCGCCATCAAAATTGAAGGCGCACAACTCGGGCTTCGGTCCAATGGGATTGTTGCGTTCTACGTCGGTAAGGTTGAGCGTACCGTCTCCATAAACACCATTGAGAGCTTCTACAGTTGCCTGCGACACGGTGATCACTCCGGGCTTGTCGCTGGGTGTTGGGTCGTCGTCGTTACCGCCGCCGCCACAGGCGACTAGCAAGACGGAGGCGGCGGCGGCGGCCGCGCACAGCTTGAGGGATGGAAACATGATGGAACTCCGGTAGTGGGGCGGGCGCCGCCACGGGCTATGGCGGTGCTGCGCAGAGCTGCATGCTAGGCCGGCGACAACGCGTCGACCTGTACGAACGACGCGCTGTGCCCGGTAGGACACGGCCCTGCGCGCCATCTAGCTGGTAAGAGCGATGACCTCCAGTTGCGCGCATAGCATCGCGCAACTCGCAAGCTGAGTGCGCCTGCACTGCAACGTGCTAGCGCGCCAGCACGGGTGCCAACGCAGCCCCTGTGTGCGTGCCCAGGTGTACGACGTCCTCAGGCGTTCCGGCAGCCACAATCTGCCCGCCGCCATTGCCACCTTCAGGGCCCAGGTCCAGCACCCAATCGGCCTCGGCAATCACGTCCAGATCGTGCTCGATGACGACCACGCTATGGCCGCCGCCCACCAGCCGGTGCAGCACTTGAATCAACCGGTCCACGTCAGCCATGTGCAAACCCACCGTGGGCTCATCCAACACATAGAGGGTGTGCGGAATCTTCTGGCCACGCCGACCGATTTCGTCGCGCACCTTGGTGAGCTCCGTCACCAACTTGATGCGCTGCGCCTCGCCGCCGCTGAGCGTGGGGCTGGGTTGGCCCAGCGTGAGGTAGCCCAGGCCCACGTCTTTGAGCAGTTGCAACGGGTAGGCGATGGCGGGCATGGCGGTAAAGAAATCCACCGCTTCATCCACCTCCATTTGCAGGATCTGGCCAATGCTTTTGCCGCGCCAGGTCACGGCCAGCGTCTCGGGATTGAAACGCGCACCATGGCAGGCTTCACATGGCACCTTCACATCCGGCAGAAAGCTCATGGCAATGGTGCGGATGCCCTGGCCTTCACATACCGGACAACGGCCGGCGCCGGTGTTGAAGCTGAAGCGCCCGGCTGCGTAGCCACGGGCCTTCGCCTCCAGCGTTTCGGCGAACAGCTTGCGCACCGTGTCCCAGAAACCGATGTAGGTGGCGGGGCAGCTGCGCGGGGTTTTGCCGATCGGAGTCTGGTCGACTTCCAGAACGCGGTCTATGGTTTCGAAGCCTGAGATGCCGGTACAGCCGACCAGCGGCGGCGCGTTACCGGCGTCCATCGCCTGGCGGCCGGCCCAAGTGCTGCGCTGCTGCACCCACGCCTGCACGTTGGTGAGCAGCACATCACGCGCCAATGTGGATTTGCCCGAGCCGCTGACGCCGGTGATGGCAACCAGGCGATTCAGCGGCACATGCGCCGTGACGTTCTGCAGGTTGTGCAGAGTGGCTCCTTGGACTGAAAGCCAAACCAAAGCATCATCCAGTTTCGGGCCGTTTTGGCCTCCAACGCTTATCCCATCTGCGCTAGCAGCTATAGAAATAGAAGCCATCTTCCGCGGCTTTTGCTTGCCCTGCACGACCGGCCGGCGCTCTTGCATCGGGTGGCGCATGGCATGCAGCAGGTAGCGCCCGGTCTGCGAATTTTTGGCGGCAGAAATGTCGTCCACAGAGCCCTCTGCCACCAGCACGCCGCCGCGCTTGCCGGCGCCGGGGCCGATGTCAATGATGTGGTCAGCCGCGCGAATCGTGTCTTCATCGTGCTCCACCACCACCAGCGTGTTGCCATGCGCGCTCAGTTGTCGCAGCGCCCCCAGCAGCATTTGGTTGTCGCGCGCATGCAGGCCAATAGTGGGTTCGTCGAGCACGTAGCAGACGCCTTGCAGGTTGCTGCCGAGTTGCGCAGCCAGGCGAATGCGCTGCGCTTCGCCGCCGCTCAGCGTGGGTGCGCCCCGCTCCAGCGTGAGGTAGCCCAGGCCGACCTGCTCCAGGAACGACAAACGGCCGGCAATTTCGGGCAGAAGATCCCGCGCGATGGCTGTCTCACGCGCGCTCATCGCGAAGCCGGTCTGCTCAGCATCTGGCTCGTCCATCTGCAAGCTCTGCACCCACTGGTGCACATCATCGACTGAGCGCTGGGCCAGCTCGGTGATCGGGAGTCCGGAAAATTGCACCGCACGCGCGGTGGCGTTGAGGCGCGTGCCCGAGCAAGTGGGGCAGGCCACGTTGTGCACGTCTTCGACCTCAGGCTCGCCAAAGGTTTGCTCGCGTCCCTTTTGGTCGTCCGCCTGAACCGAGTCATCAAAAACTTTGCGTTGCTCCTTGTTCAGCTTGACGCCGGTGCCGACACAGTCAGGGCACCAGCCGTGTTTGCTGTTGTATGAGAAGAGGCGCGGGTCCAGCTCGGGGTACGACGTGGCACAGATGGGGCAGGCGCGTTTGGTCGAGATGACCTGCAGCGTGCCGATACCCACGGTGGGAGCGCCTGCCACCATGGCTTCGGCCAGCCCTTCCATGTTGCTCAGCACATGGACCACGCCTTTGCCCAGCTCCAGCGCGCGCGCCAGTTGCTCGCGCAGCAACGCTTCGTTCTCAGGCTTCACTTCCAGGCTGAACACGGGCAACTCGATGGTGTGTTCCTTGAAGCGATCCAGCCGCGCAAATGGCGTGACGGGAACAAAGCTCCCATCAATGCGCAAATGCGTGTAACCACGTGGACGCGCCCAGTCGGCCAGCTCGGTGTACACACCCTTGCGCGCCACTACCAGCGGTGCCAGCAGCCCGATGTGCTGCCCGCGGAACTGGCGCATCAGCTGCGCGGCGATGCGCTCGGGCGTCTGGGGTTGCACCGCCGCACCGTCGTGGATGCAGTGCTGCGTGCCCAGCTTCACGTACAGCAGCCGCAAGAAGTGCCACACCTCGGTCGTGGTGCCCACGGTGCTTTTGCGGCCGCCGCGCGACAAGCGCTGCTCAATCGCCACCGTGGGCGGAATGCCGTAGACCGCGTCCACCTCGGGCCGCCCCGCCGGCTGCACGATGCTGCGCGCGTAGGCGTTGAGCGATTCCAGGTAGCGGCGCTGGCCTTCGTTGAACAGGATGTCAAAGGCCAACGTGGATTTGCCTGAACCGCTAACCCCCGTAATGACGTTGAAGCGCCCGCGCGGAATGTTGACGGTGAGGCCCTGCAGGTTGTGCTCGCGGGCGTTGATGATCTGGATGGCGTTGCTGGAGGCCGCTCGCTCTTGTGCGTCGCTCTGCACATCGCCCGCCCCGGCGCGCGAAAGCGCATAGATGCCCAGGCCTTCTGCAGCCGCCGCGGCACCGCCCGCGCCGAGCGCTGCGGCGTAGTCGCGCAGCGCTGCCCCGGTGTGCGAGCGCGGGTGTTCCTGCACCAGCGCAGGCGGGCCTTCGGCTACCAGCTCGCCGCCGGCATCGCCGCCTTCTGGCCCCAGATCAATCAGCCAGTCGCTGGCACGGATCACATCCAGGTTGTGTTCGATCACGATAAGCGAGTTACCCCCGTCGAGCAGGCGCGCGAACGCCCGCATCAGCTTGGCGATGTCGTCAAAGTGCAGGCCGGTGGTGGGCTCGTCAAACAAAAACAGCGTGCCGCGCCGCGCCAGTGGCTGGCGACTGGACGACGCGCTCTTGGCTGCACCCGCCAAGAAGCCCGCCAGCTTGAGGCGCTGCGCCTCGCCGCCGCTGAGCGTAGGAACGGGCTGGCCGAGCTTGACGTATTCCAGCCCCACTTCGACGATTGGCGCCAGCGCGCGCAGCACGTCGCGGTCAGCAGCAAACAACGATGCCGCTTCGCTCACCGTGAGGTCCAGCACATCAGCCACGTTCAGGCTACTGCCGCCGCGCTCAATCGTCACTTCCAGAATTTCAGGCCGGTAGCGCTTGCCGTCGCAGTCCGGGCAGCGCAGGTAGACGTCGCTCAAGAACTGCATTTCCACGTGCTCAAAGCCCGAGCCGCCGCAGGTCGGGCAGCGGCCATCCCCGCTGTTGAAACTGAACTTGCTGGCGGTGTAGCTGCGCTCACGCGACAGCGGCGCGGCAGCAAACAAATCGCGAACGGAATCCCAGGCGCCCACATAGCTCACCGGGTTGGAGCGCGCGGTTTTGCCTATGGGCGACTGGTCGACGAACACCACGTCACTGAGGTGATCGGCGCCCAGCAGGCGGTCGTGTGCGCCGGGCGTCTCGGTGGCCTTGCCAAAGTGACGTAGCAGGGCGGGCGCGAGGATGTCCTGAATCAGGCTGGATTTGCCCGAGCCGCTGACGCCGGTGACCGTGACCAGCCGCTGCAGCGGGAAGTCGACCGTGATGTTCTTCAGGTTGTGCTCACGCGCTCCTTCCAGGATCAACCGCGGCGTCGAGTCCGTGACTTGCCGCCCAAACGGCAGCCCCACTTGCTTGCGCCCGCCCAGGTACTGGCCGGTGAGCGTGTCGGCGCGACGCAGCTCGTCAGGCGTGCCGTCGAACACAATCTCGCCGCCGCGCTCGCCAGGGCCGGGGCCGAAGTCGAGCACGCGGTCGGCGGCCAGCATCACCGCCGGGTCGTGCTCCACCACCACCAACGTGTTGCCCGCGCCGCGCAAGCGCAGCATGGCTTCGGTGATGCGGTGCATGTCGCGCGGATGCAAACCGATGCTGGGCTCGTCCAGCACAAACCGCGTGTTGACCAGTGAGGTGCCCAGCGCCGTGGTCAGGTTGATGCGCTGCACTTCGCCGCCCGAGAGCGTGCGGCTTTGGCGATCCAGCGTGAGGTAGCCAATGCCGACGTCGTTCAAGTACTTGAGGCGCGTGCCGATTTCATCGTGCAGCAGCTTGAGGGCCTGGGCATCGCCGTTTTCGCGGGCGGCGGCAGAGCGCTTGGCGTCGTCCTCTTGCGGTTGATTTTTGGAGTCAATTTGGCCTCCAGCGCTTATCCCATCTGCGCTGGCAGCTATTAATTGTGTAGTACTGCTGGACAGTCGCTTGAAGAACGCATTCAGCCCACTGAGCGGCATCAGCATCAGATCGTGCAGGCACAGCCCTGGCAGAGCTTCCAGCTGTGCGCGGCTCCACTGCACACCCTGCGGCATGAACCGCTTTTCGGGTGGCAGAACCGCATCGGCATCCTGCTTGCTGCCGATGCGCCACAAGAGGCTCTCGTTTTTCAAGCGCGCACCGGCGCAGGTGGGGCATTGGGTGTAACTGCGGTATTTGGACAGCAGCACCCGAATGTGCATCTTGTAGGCCTTGCTCTCCAGGTATTCAAAGAACCGCGCAACGCCAAACCACTGCTGGTTCCACTTGCCTTTCCAGTTCGGCGAGCCACCAATCACCCACTGCTGCTGCTCGGGCGTGAGCCGGTTCCAGGCAGTGTCGCGGGGGATGCCAGCCGCCTCGGCATGGCGCATCAGATCGTCTTGCGCTTCCTTCCAGGCGGGTGTCTGAATGGTTTTGATAGCGCCGCCGCGCAGTGTTTTCTTCCCGTCGGGGATGACCAAGCCGTAATCCACGCCAATCACCCGGCCAAAACCCTTGCAGGTCTCGCAAGCTCCAGCCGGCGAGTTGAACGAGAACATCGACGGCAGCGGTTCGCTGTAACGCAGGTTGCTCTCAGGCGAATGCAAGCCGGTGGAAAAGCCGTGCAGTTCGGGCTCGGCGCCCTCCACCAGGCGGTACACCGTCATGCGGCCGATGCGCTGCAGCGCTACTTCAATGGCTTCGATGGCGCGGGCTTTTTCCACACTGCCCATGCGAAACCGGTCGGCAACCACATCCAATTGCTTCTTGTCGTCCACATCACGCTCGGCCTGGATCTTGGTGAAACCGCTGGCAGACAGCCACTGCGCGACCTGCTCGGCACTGGTGTTGGCAGGCAGTTCCACCGGAAAAGTGATCACCACGCGGTCGTCGCTGGCACCGAAGCGCTCCAGCAACTCTGCATAAATTGTCTCGGGCGAGTCGTGGCGCACCGGCTGCGCGGTTTCGCGGTCGAAGAGCTGCGCGGCACGCGCGAACAAGAGCTTCAAGTGGTCGTTCAGCTCGGTCATCGTGCCCACTGTGGAGCGCGAACTGCGCACCGGGTTGCTCTGGTCGATGGCAATCGCCGGCGGGACCCCCTCAATGCGATCGACTGCCGGCTTGTCCATGCGGTCCAGAAACTGGCGCGCGTACGCGCTGAAGGTCTCCACATAGCGGCGCTGGCCTTCGGCGTAGAGCGTGTCAAACACCAGACTGGACTTGCCCGATCCACTAGGCCCCGTCACCACCGTCAGCTCGCCGGTCTTGAAAACCACATCCAGATTCTTCAAGTTGTGCTGGCGGGCGCCAAAGATGCGGATGCTGCCGGTGTCGTCGTGGTTCATGGAGTCGTAACTGGGGGCGTGGGCAAAAGATTCTAGAGACCCCTGGATGACCCCTGTCCGACTGTGGCAGCCGCGCGCCCGCAACCCGGACGGCTATCCCGCTGCGGCAGTTTGTCTGCCAGCACCAGAGGCAAGTTCGGCCTCTCAGTCGGTTGCTACGACGTGGAGACCGCGCTGCCGCCCGCGGTTGGCGGTATCCCGGTGCGCCCAGAACATCCCGATTTTGACGGTGCAAGCGCGTCCGCCGCTACAGTACATGCTGTTCTTGAATCCTGATGAGTGCGGTGAAATCCCGTGCCGGCATCTTTTAGGAAAATGCATCCCATGAAATCTATGAAACCCATGAAATTCTTCGCTTCCGCCCTGCTGGTCATTGCAGGCCTGCAGGGCCTCGCGCACGCACAACTGCTGATCGGCCAGACCGTAGGCGTGACGGGCTCGGCTGCCGCCACGGTGGCCGAATCCATGCGCGGCGCCCAGCTCTACCTTGACGCGGTGAATGCGCGCGGCGGCGTGAACGGCCAGAAGGTGCAAATTCTTACGCTGGACGACAAGTTCGACCCCAAGCTCACGCTGGCCAACGCCCGCACCCTGATCCAGGACAAAGGCGTGCTGGCCCTGTTCATGACGCGCGGAACCCCTCACACCGCAGGCATCCTCCCCTTGCTTGACGAGTCGGGCGTCTCGTTGATTGGGCCATCCACCGGCGCAATGGTGCTGCACGAACCCGTCAAACGCCACGTTTTCAACGTGCGCGCGCCCTATCAACTCGAGGTCAAAAAGGCCATCAAGCACCTGACCACGCTCGGCATAGATCGCATCGGCGTGGTGCACGTGGACGACGCCTTTGGCACCGACGCCCTGGCAGGTGCGGTACAGGGTTTCAAGGACAACAAGATGACGGCGCTCTTCATCGAGAAATTTGACCGCGCCAAACCCGATTTCAGTGCCATCACGCCGCGTGCGAAGGCGCTCGACCCGCAAGCCATCATCCTCATCGGCACCGGTTCGGCTGTGGTGGACGGCATCAAGTCGTTCCGCGCCGCCAAGGTGGGTGGTCAGATTTTGACCTTGTCAAACAACGCCTCCGGTGGTTTCGTCGAAGCGCTCGGGAACCAGGCACACGGCGTGGTGGTAACGCAGGTGTTCCCCTCTGAACGAGCCATCACCTACCCGCTGGTGCGGGAAGCAACAGACATGGCGAAAGCGGCCAACATCACCCTGACGCCGGCCATGGTGGAGGGCTTTACCGATGCCAAAGTGCTTGTAGAGGGGCTGCGCCGCGCCGGCCCCAACCCGACCCGCGCGCGCCTGCACGATGCCATGGAAACGTTTCGCAAGTTCGACTTGGGCGGCCTGACGCTGAGCTATACACCCGAAGACCACTCAGGGCTGGAGTTCACCGACCTCTCCATCATTGGACAAAACGGAAATTTCCGGCGCTAAGGGCTCACGCGGACCGTTGCCGTGAAGTGCCACTGGCCACCAGACACCCTGCGGCGCCACCGGCCCACCGCGTGCGCCGTGCCCCAACTTTTTACCTAGTCGGGTATCGCTGCCAAGCCGCTAGGCACGCGGGCAGCGGTGTCCCAGCCGGATTCGAACCACGAATCACCTTCAAGCCAAGCGCGCAGCATCGGCAAGCCGTCGTAGCCCCAGAACAGCTTGCCATCCACCGCAAACGCCGGCACACCGAACACGCCGGCGCTGGTCGCCTGCTCGGTGTTCTGACGCAGCAGTGCTTTGGTGGTGGCGTCGCCCGGCTCTCGCCCCGGCTGCAGTTGGGGCGCCACTGCGGTGGCTAGAGCGTCCAGTCGCTCCGGCGCGAGCGCGTCCTCGCCACCCACCCACACGTGCCGCAGAACAGTGCCCGCCACAAAGCGGTTGACGCTGCCGTCCACTGAGCACGCCAATGCCTGGCGCAGCAGCGGCAGCGGGTTGAACGGGTGGCGGGCGGGCATTTGCAGAGGAATGCCGAGCGAATGGCCCAGCCAGCACACATGGCGGTACGTCCAATCGCGCTTGGGCGGAATGCCAACAGGCCCTGGGTTGCCTTGCTGTTGGAGCAGCGCGCCGAGCAGCACTGGCCGGTAGTCCACCGAGTAGCTCAAACCCTCGAGCACTTCGGGCAGGCGCTCATACGCCAACCAGGCGTAGGGCGACACGAAGTCGAGATAGAACGTGATGCGCTTCATGCGGGCTCCTTTGGCTGCACACTGGGCGGCACCGGCGCTCCGGCGCGCAGAAGGAGTTGCAACCAGATGGCGCGCCGGCTGGCCTCGTCGGCGCTGGACCAGCGGCGAATCTCCTCGATGCTGCGAAAGCACCCCTCACACATGCTGCGGTCCGCCGTCATGCGGCAGACCGATACACAAGTCGAAGGCACTACTTCATCAGACTTTTGGTCAAAATAGCCCGCAGCGCTTAGTGCGCTTGCGCGAGCAGCTATTGTTTGTATAGCATTCATGCGGATTTAGGTGTTTCGGTGACATCGGCCAGTGGCGCGCCGGTCAGTCGCTCAAGGTCTTGCGGAGACAGCGCAAATACTGCGTGGGGGTGGCCCGCCGCAGCCCACAGCACCTCGAAGCGCAGCAGCTCGCGATCGATCAAGGTCACGCCAGGACGGGCATGCGCCAGCGGCGCCACGCCACCAATAGAGAAACCAGTGCGTGCTTTCACGAAGGCCGCATCGGCCCGGCCCAGCGGCCCGACCAGTGCTTCTAACTTGGCCTGGTCCACACGCCGGTCGCCCGAAGTGATGACCAGCACCGCCGCATCGTCTGCTTCGCGCCGAAAAATGATGCTCTTGGCGACTTGTCCGACTTCGATGCCGAGCGCACCGGCCGCTTGCTGGGCGGTGCGGCAGGCGTCGTCCAGCATGCGGGGCGCATGCGGGTGCTGAAGTCGCAGCAGCTCGGCAGCGACGCGTTGAACGCCTTCAGGCAAGGGTGTCATGGTCGATGGTTGGATGGCAGGGGTACACAGCGCACGTCCGCTACAGCCGGACATTTTGCAATGTTTGGAAAGTGCTGGCGCTGCAGGGTTCTGCGCGTGATGCGTGTGCACTTCGTGCAGCAGTGGTGCGGTCTGCCAAGACTGGACATGAAAGAAGCGGTCATTGAATGCTTCCAACGCGCCAGTGTGCGGGCCTGAAAATGCATGGACGCGTACCAATCGAGAGCACACCTTGCGCTTTGCCACCATTCCGTAAAGCCTGCGAAGCGGGCCGAAATCGCGGGCAGCCTGGTGCTGACCGGCATTGGCTTTTTGATGCTGTACCAGCACGTCGGCGGCCTCGCTTGGTGAATGCATGCCCAAATGGCCAAGCGCGGCTTCGACAGCCGGCAACCCATCAGGCGTTCATCCCAGGCGCTTCAAGCGCATCGATCAGCTACACCACATAGCGATCCCAATCGCCATAGTGCTCGGCGCTGCGCTTGCCTCGCGGCAGGCTCAGGGCCACCACCAGGACGCCGATGACCACGCCCGCCCACGACGCAAACGTACTGGCGCCGTCCAACACCCAGGGCGCGACGACCAGCCACGAACCAAACACCACGTTGACGAAACGCAGCGGGCGGGCCACTTCAGCCATTGCAATGACCGCAAATGTCACGATCATGGCACCGACCAAATGGTCGCTGTCGGCCATCGGCGGAACCGTGTCGAAGAAGACACGGGTGAACATCAGGAAGACCCCGAGCACGGCGCTAGCGACCAGGGTCCACGGCAGGTTCACGCCGCGCACAGCCGAGGCAATCGACTCGCGGATTGGAGCGTCGAAGCCTGAATTCCGGTCCTGTCCCTGCGCCGGCTGCGCCCCGCCCTTGAAGAAAGTGCGCCAGAATGGTTCACCACGCCGGTGGCTTTGCACCAGGAACTGGCCCATCGCGACCAGTTCGTCCAGGCTGTACGGAATCATCGCGAGCATCGCGACGGCGGTCAGCAGGCACAAGGTGCACCAGGTCCCGATCACGATCGGCTGGATCACGATGAAGGTGATGCTCACGACGCCCAGCGGCACCACCACGATGCCGAACATGGCGACCATCCAGGGCATGGTGCGCCAGCGCTTGCGGCTGCCCATCACGCCCATGAGGATTTCGAACAAGTAGGCCACACCGCCGAGCCCCGCATCCGCGATCGGCAATGCTTTCGAGACGTCGGAAGTGACAATTTTCTCGGTGCCGTTGAGCATACGGGTCCCGGCGAAAAACGGCTCCCAGACGCCGTCGATGTGGCCAAGCTGATAGGCCGTCAAGATGCGTGCGATCAAGAATCCGAACACGCCTAACGCAATGATCGGCAACCGTTGCAGATAGGTCGACGGGCAGTAGGTCCAACCTGGCGGCAGATCCGACGTGTCCATCATGCCTTTCATGCCCATCCCGGGCATCATCGGCACCAGGATTGCAAACGCAATCACCAGGGCGCCCACGAATGTGTCGTTGGCATAGGCAGCAGCGCTGGGCGCCCAGAACACAAGCGGCGCGAACAGCAGCCAGCAACCCACCGCCGCATTGGCCCACTGCGCGAGTGAAAATCGCGGCGACAGCGACAAGGCTCCCAACAACATGATCAGCATGCCGCTGATCACGTCGCTGGTGGCCAGCATTGAATTGCGCACGGCCGGATCAGACAGCCCGCGATCGGCGGTGACGCGCATCACGGCATCACTGAACTCGGTTTGGCCGAACATGCCGAACGCAAAGGGCGATGCGAGCAGCCAGGCGCCGAGCAAAATGTTCATCCAGTGCACCCAGAGCATCTTGAAATGCCCTTCGCGCATCTGCTTTGACATATCGCTATGGTCATGGCCGGCATGGCCTGCTTGCGGCTCTTCTTCTGTGTGGAGGTTGGCCCCTTCTTGCGCTTCGACACCTTCGGCCGCCACGCGCGAGGAATTGAGTTGGTTGGCTTGGTACCAGCCGACGGGATCGGCCTTGAGCGCGTCGAGCATCTTCGGCAGCGTGTTGCGCAAGGAATGCCGTGGTTGCCAGTCCAGAAGCTCTTTGGCGCGGCTGGCGTCGACCTGAAAGTGATCGCTCGACATCCGAACCATGTAGGGCCGAATGAACGGATCTTCATCGAACACCTTGTCCTGCACCCACGCGCCAGAGCTGGCCAGCACCTTGGGGATTGACCGGGTCTCCCAGTCCTCGTCGTGTGTCAGGCGCGCCACGGTCTTTTGGATTTCTCCGAAAGCCAGCACATCGCTCTCGGCCAGCAGCAGCGTCGTTTCCGCCGGAAGCTCCCGACGCCGCTCCACCGCGCGCAGCACCGCGTCCGTCAGGTCGTCCAGGTGGAGATAAGGTTGTCCGGCCTGCAGGTCGCCGGGGTAGACGTATGCGGTCAGACGCTTTTCGTAGATTCGCGCTACTTGATGCGCGAGAAACGTGTTGTGGCACTGGTCGTCGTACACGCCAGCGGGGCGCAGCAGCACCAATGGCACCCCGCCGTGTTGCTCGCGCAGCATGGCTTCGGTGCGAATCTTGGAGGCGCGATACGGAAAGCGGTCATCCAGTGGCGAGTCCTCATCGATCGTGCGCCCATGGCCGGATGGAGCGTGCACCAGCATCGTGCTCATGAAAACGAACTGCTCGACATCGAAGGCCTCGAGCCCCTTGAGCAACCGTTCGGTTCCCTGGACCGTCACGGCTTCGTAGCGAGGATCGGGTTCACCGGACAGGTCGAAGTACGCGGCGAGATGGATAACCGACGCAATGCTCCTGCCGTAGGCGACCCGCACCCGCTCAAGCGCCGCTGAGACACTCTCATCAGAGGTCACGTCGATGCAGACACACTCTGCGGCAACCGGCGGATGCGGCGCCTGTTCCCGGTCAAACCCGACGAGGTTGAACTTGCCCGCCAGTTTCTCGATCAGCGCCTTGCCGACGAAACCACTTGAGCCGGTAACGATGACTGTGTTCTTTATTTCTGGCATGGGATTTACCTTCGCTTCATATCCTGTTTGGCCAAAGTTGTTCAATGCGTCGATCAGATCGATTCAAAACCCGTCACCAACGCAGCAGTCTGGACCCGAGAGAAACGCCTGCCAGGGTCGCCAATGCGATGCCGGCGACATACCAGACTGTCAGAAACCGGCTTCCGCACTCGTGGCAGTGCAATCTCCTCAGATCGTTGCATCAGCGCCCCCAGACATGGCGCCGACGGCTGCGCCGATAGGGGCGACCAGGATCGCGAGGACCGGCCCGGCACGGCGGATTGAAAGCTTCGGGCTCATCAAGGTACTCTGCTGGCAATATGGTGTGCAGGCCCTCGCTACGCGACCACGCGGTAATTGCGCATCAGACCGGAGTCCTCGTGCTCAAGCATGTGACAGTGGTAGAGAAATAGGCCGGTGTAGTCGGCGAAGCGTTTCAGAATGCGCACGCGCTCGCCTGGCATCACCAGCACGGTGTCTTTCCAGCCTTCGTCGATGAAGCCGGCGCTTTCCGGATGCGCGCCTCCATTCGATCCGTAAGAACGGCTCAGCACCCGAAATTGCTGGCCGTGCACGTGCATCGAGTGCGCCATGCTCATCATTCCGCTGCTGTCGTTGCGGAACTCCCAGATTTCCTGCGTGCCGAGCTTGACGGTTTCCAGCGCCGTCGTCTCCAGCATCTCGAAGCTCCTGCCGTTGATGCCCCACTTCATCATCCCCATCGTGAGGTCGAACACCTTGGCGCTACCGGCGTTGACCGCAGCGCTCGGGTCTGCGGCCGGCAGCGTCGCTAGTCGCGGCGGCAGCGGCTTCGCGGCGTGTGGAACGCCCCCCTGCACGCGCACCGAAAGCACAGTAAACGGTGCGCCGTCGGCAAGCGCTCCACTGCCACCCATCATGTTTCCCATCATGCCGCCCATGCCGCCCGTACCGCTATCGAACGCGAGGCTTTGAAGCGTCAACGGGGTCCCAGCCGGCCAACGGCTGAAGTCCACCCACAGATCGAGCCGCTCGGCCGGCGCGAGCATGACGTGATTGCGCTGCAACGGCGCCTCGAGAAGCCCGCCGTCGGTGCCAATCACGGTGAGAGGCGTGTCGTCGTGCCATGCCAGTTTGTAGATGCGCGAATTCGAGGCATTGAGCAGGCGCAGCCGGTAGGCGCGCGGCACGACGTCGAGCGTTGCGCCGGGCTTTCCATTCACGAGAATCTCATCGCCAAACATGCCCATCATGCCGGCCATTCCCCCCATTCCACCGGCTCGGGTGCTACCCCGGTTCATCATGCCGCCGCCCATCATTCCACCCATGCGCCCGCCCATCATCCCGCCCTGGGTCGAGCGTTGAGGCGGGGTGGCGCCCAGCCGTTCTGACAGATAGATCAACTGGTTTTCACTGTCAAAACTGCGGTCCTGGAACACCAGCGACAGGTCTTGCGCGCCCGTGGGCAGACCGAGCGCGTCCTCTTCGGCGTCGCTGACCTGGAGCAACCCGGCCAAGCCGTAGTAAACCTGTTTGCCGGTCCGTCCGTGGGGATGCGGATGAAACCAGTAGCTGCCGGCGCGGTTGACCACCGTAAATTCGTAGGTGTAGCGCTCGCCCGGATCGACCGCGTAGCGCGGATGACCGTCCATGGCCTCAGGCACGTGCAGGCCGTGCCAGTGGATGATGGTCGACTCGGGCAGGCCGTTGATCAGGTCGATGCGCACGCGTTGGCCGCGGCGCAACCGGATGACGGGGCCGAGATAGCCACCGGCCGAAAGGTCCAGTACGCCGGGATCGCCACTCAGGAGCTTGCCCTTGTATCGCCACACCTGTGTCGGACTGCCCGGGCGAATATTGATGAGATCGGGTGCAGCGCGCAACTCGATGTGCACATCGACAGGACCACCATGGACATCGCGCTTGCCGCTAAATGCTGGCGGCAGGCCGAATGCAGCGACTGCGGTGACGACGGAGCTGCTGATCAGAATGTGGCGTCTTTGTTTGTTCATTCGAAACCTTTCAAGTTGCGTGCTGCCCATGGACCCCGAGGAGCTTGCGCGGCAGAAGGAACGTCAGCTGCAAAGCGGCCGCAGCGGTCCCGTTTTCACCGTCTTTTTGCCCGATAGCCCGGCTATGGGGCTGCAAATACGGCAAAAACTGTCCTTACTGGGGACACTTGTCGCTTTGCCGCCTTCTGCCACGCAGACTCCTAGCGGCGACCCATGCCCATCCCCATACCCATCCCGCCCATCATCGAGCCGTGCATCCAGAACATGCAACCGACTGCGATCAGCGCGAGGACACCGATGACCGCCAGCACGATGACGATTGCCTTGAGCACGCCCGACCGGCCTGGCCTTGCAGAATCCGTCTCGCGCGGCAGGGCAGCCGGTAGGCGGTTTTCATCCAGCTCAGTCATGGGTTGCTCCTTCGTTCGCGATCTGTTTCCAGGTCCCACTTTCGCCCTTGCGCAGATACACGCTGCGCTTGAAAGTCGCAATCGCGATCTCGTCAGGCCGCGCCGGGTTTTGCGTGATGTAGGCCACTGCGTCCTCTTTCAACGGCGGCAGCTGAATCTCGACGGGCTTCGCGCCTGCCTTCAGCGCCACTTTGCTGAGGCCTGGCGTCTTTCCGTAGGTGCTGAACCAGAGGTGTTCGCCGTCGAGGTCAAAGGTTTCAGCCAGTACCTGCGACCCGCCGGCGAGCCGATCAAAACTGCCGCCAGAATCGCGCGACAGATACAGCCCCTTGTCTGTGCCCGCCGCCACGGTCGCGGCATCAGTCGGGTGCACGGCCAGGCTGGTGATCTTGGGATCAAGACCCTTCGCTTCCGCGCGCTGCCACTTGAAACCGTCGTTGCGGGTGTAGTAGATACCGGGTGATTCCATGCGCGAGTTGCGCTGGTGATTCACAACGTAGACCGCATTGGTGCCGTAGCTGGTCGCCAGTGTGTGAAAGTCCGACTCGCCTTCAAGGCCGAGCTGCTGCCATGTCTTGCCGCCGTCGCTGCTCTTGATCAGGCCAAACGGGTTGGTCTGACCCGAGCCCGGCGCTGGATGGCCGCTGCTGTACAGGGTATCGCGCGTCGCGGCGAACCCCATGTAGTCGTGTTGCGGACCAGGAGCTTTCTCCCACTTTCCGTTCCGGTAGACCGCAAGCCCGTGGTGGCTTGGAACCATTAACTGCTTGCCGTCTTGGCTGAACGACAGGCCGTGCACGTGGGTGAGTGTCGTGCCGCTGTCGGCGCTAGCGGGCGACGCGGAGATCGCGGCGACGGCCAGGAGAAACGCGGAAGCGGAGATACGAGAGGTGTTGAAGCGCATGGTTTTCCTCGAAGGATAGAAAAGTTGAAAATCAGGTGTTGGTGCCGGACGTTGCTGTCACGGGCGTTGCTGCCAGTAACCGCCCGAAGTGCGTACGAAACCGGTTGGATCGCACCGCCCTACCGGTGCTGTGCTCCTGGCGCCATGCTGACGTACCGTCTGGCCGCAAAGCTGGATCTCCCGCACGTGCCGGCTCCAACGCGGCATCGGGCGCTCTGGCATCCGAGGGCGAAGGGCCGTTCGACTTTCCGGGCGCGTCGCGCGCATCAGCGCCGTTTGATCTCATCATCTTCATCATGATGAGCATCGAGATCGGACAGATCAGCACTATCAGGATCGGCAAGCTGGCCATCACATACGCCTGCGCAGCTGGCACGGTGAAATAAATAACGCCCGCCACTACGGCCAGTCCGGCCGCAGTCTTGAGCATGGTGTTGGTATCGCATTTCATGGCGTACCTCCTTGAGGGAAACGAAAGAAACGAAGGATAGGAAAGATGGCGCCGAAGCGGAGCTGTCGACGAGCGGCAATGTTGAGCCGAGCAGTCGAGGTCAGGCCTGCAGCGGTTGCAGCGCTTGCAGCGCTTGCAGCGCTTGCAGCGACGCTGGATGCCTAACTCCATACGCGTCAGGGCGCGAGGACGATCAAAAAACGCAGGAGGTGCCCGAAGAGGCAAGGTATTCGGCCAGACTATCGACCTTGCGACAGCAAGATGGCCGGTGCGCCACCACAGATGGCGCTTTTGCGCCGAAGCGCGCCCTGCTTTCTCAGGCAGCAGGCAGTCGAGGAGGACGATCAGGCGCGCCGGTGACGAAGCCGGCGTCAGCCAATCCCGGCTGTGACTGTGGAGCCGCAGATATCGACTTTTGCATCAAGACGCAAGAGGCGGCGGGCAGGACGGCTGCGACTGCGCACGCACTCGATACAGCGCAATGCGCCATCGTCGTGTTGGCCAGATCGCATCCCATCTGACCTCTGCCTTCATCCGACGGCCGCAGAACGTCAGCTGCGTCGCTTGCTTGGGCAGCGATGACAAGAACCTGCAACGGCGAAGCCCCGGGCCGACCACCTTCAGCGGCGCATGATGGCATTTGGCCCAGCGCAAATCCCTGCAAGGGAAACGCCAAGAAAATCAGCCAGAGAATTGCATTGCGAAGACGATAAGCCACGGGAAATTATAGGAGCTTGCAATGCGCACGTCCCAGATAACTGCGTCCGAGCGACGAGCGCGCCGCGCTAGGCCTTAGCGCGCAATCGACAATCTGCCGGCCTGGGTTGCCTACCGCGCGAAGCAACCTCGTAGCTCAGCTGAGTTGCGACGAGTCAGGGGTTTCTGCTGAAGGGACTCGTTTCACAGCAAGTTGCGTCGAGCGCGCGCACAAGACGATTTCGTCGTCTCAGCCGGCGCGCTTGTTGAGCAGCGCCGCGGCCGCGCGCGAGTTGGGCTTGCGGCCGAGAAAGTCGCTGATGTAGGCGCCGGCATCAATCAGCTTGTCCAGGTCGATGCCCGTGTCTATGCCCATCCCGTGCAGCATGAATACGAGGTCCTCGGTGGCCACGTTGCCGGTGGCGCCCTTGGCGTAGGGGCAGCCGCCCAGACCGGCCACGGACGACTGGAAATTCCACACGCCCAGCTCCAGCGCTGCCAGGGTGTTGGCCAGCGCCTGCCCATAAGTGTCATGGAAATGGCCTGAGACATCGTCCAAAGCGTAATGCTGCAATGTGGCCTCCAGCGCGCGCTGCACCTTGACCGGCGTGCCGACGCCGATGGTGTCGGCCACATCCACGCGCTGCACGCCGATGCCTTTGAGCAGGCCAGCCAAATAGGCTACCCGTTCGGGCGCTATCTCGCCCTCGTATGGGCAACCCACCGTGCAACTCATGGCACCGCGCACCGCGATACCGGCAGCGCGCGCAGCGTCAACCACCGGCGCAAAGCGCTCAATGCTCTCGGCAATGCTGCAGTTGATGTTCTTCTGGCTGAAGGCCTCGCTGGCTGAGCCGAAGACCACGATCTCATCGGGCTTGTCCAGCAAAGCTGCTTCGTAGCCTTTGAGGTTGGGCGTCAACACTGAATAGCGCACACCGCTTTTTCGGGCAATCCCTTGCATCACCTCGTGGTTGTCGGCCATCTGCG